>JANXXV010000413.1 GCA_025350445.1 Bryobacteraceae bacterium
CCGGCAGGTGGTAGAAAAGGACGTAAAAGATGGCATCGGAGCCGGCGTCCGTGGAACGCCCACATTCTTTATCAATGGGCAGCACTACAACGGACTTCTTGACCTGGCTTCCGTGAAAGCGATTCTGGACGCGGAGTTAAAAAAGTAGCAGCGACTAGTGGCAGCCGCGGCAGGTAAACTTTCTGCCATGGCACACCGCGCAGCTTTGCTTATCCATGTTCGATTTTCCCGATGCGTGGAAATCCAGCCATTGGACATCGTGACTGGCCGGCATCAGGTTAAAACTCTTCCCATGACACGCCGCGCAACTGAACGGCGGATCTATCTTTTCCATCTTGGCGTGGCAGACCAGGCAATCGGCCATCTTCGGGAACGCTGCGTCAGTTACCGCTTCCGATTCCGGAAGTCCGCGATGACACGCCTCGCAAGCGATCTTCGAATTGAGCAAACGCCGTAGGTCGCCTGGCGCGGAGAGATACTCTTTCGAGTCGATTGCGGCTGCAATCACCGGCGCAATATTGCCCCTCCGCAGGTGCTGGCGGTGGTTGAAATTCGATAGCTTCGATGGGCGGGGCTCTTTGACCGGCTGGCCGTCTTTGTGGCAACTGACACACATAGACGAAGAGGGAAGATTATTGTCTTCCACCTTTGTGCTGGCCGGGGCGGACGTGTGGCAACTAATGCATTGCAGCTTCAACTGAAGATGCAATTTATGCGAGAACCGGGCTGCCGGCGCCGCCTGAGACAGCAGCAGGAGTGCGGCTATCGCTTGTAGGAAATGCGCCAAATCTTGTTGCCGCCGTCGTCACTTACCAAAAGGCTGCCGTCCGCCATCTGGAACACGCCTGTGGGGCGTCCCCAGACTTCGGCTTTGTCGGGGCCCAACATCCAACCCTTTAGAAACTCTTGCGGCGGAGCTGTCGGCTTGCCGTTCTGGAACGGCACAAACGCCACCGACTGGCCCACGCGGCTCGCACGGTTCCAAGACCCGTGGAAGGCCAGGAACGCTCCGCCCTGATATTCCTTCGGGAACATCTTGCCGGTGTAGAAGGTCCAGTCGATCACGGCGACGTGCGCGCCCAGCGAGACATCCGGTGTGATGGTCTTGGCTACCAGTTCGGGTTGCTGTCCTTTGTTTCGCGGATCCTCGTTCGGTCCGAAGTAGGCAAACGGCCAGCCGTAGAATCCGCCCTGTTGCACATGGGTGAAATAGTCCGGCACCAGATCGTCACCGAGGGCGTCGCGCTCCTGAATCGATGCCCAGAGTTGATCGGCGCCAGGCATGAAATGAATCGAGGTCGGGTTGCGGGTTCCGGAGGCAAAGGTCTCATAGCCGCTTCCATCGAGGTTGTAACGATTGATGGCCGCTCTTTGCTTGGGCTCGCCGGGCGAGACGTTCGATGCCGAACCAACACCTACGTACAACTTCTTGGCCTTTGTGTCGATGGCCAGGCTTCTGGTCCAGTGGCCCTTATTCATTCCAGTTAAGGAGACTACTTCTTCGCCCTTTCCAACGGTCATCGATTTCGCATCGTACTTATAACGCTTGATCGAAGAAGATTCGCCGACGTAGAGCCAGTCCTCATACCAGGCCATGCCATACGGTCTTTCAAGTCCGGAGATCAGCTTCTTGCGTGCGCCGGCATCCAGAAGTTTTCCCTTGATCGCGATAATGCCGACGCCGCCGCCATCGTGGCTTTCGGCCAGCAGAATCTCGCCGCTTGGACCGTAGATCATCACACGCGGCGTCTCGAAGCCGCTGGCGTACTCTTCGACCGTGAAGCCCGGAGGAACCTGCAATTGGGCGCCATCGGGGCGGCCGACGACATGAGGCCGGTTGTTGGCCGAAGGCGTGGCGAATGGCGGAGGCAGCTTGGCGGCCATCTGTTGAAAAGCCATAGCGCTGCCCGCGCTGGAGAGGGCAGTTAAGAGGAACAGAAGGGAATTATTTTTCATCGAATTTCCGTGACTCCTATAGTGTACAAGCAACTCGCGACGCCGGCGGAACCCGAGAGACTTCCTTCGGTCATGAACCGATAGACTTCCTCGTAAGAGCTGACGGCGTTCGCGAGAGCGGATCCAGGGGGATCCGCGCAGACGTGGCGTCTGCCCCACCGGCTTTGCGTTGAGACCCTTGGTGCATTGTGGGGAGTTAGATGGGCCGGTAGACTAGAGTGAGATGAAAAAACTTGTTGTCGCCGTTCCGCTCCTGATCCTGATTGTTATTCCGCTGGTTCTGTTTCTGCTGTCCAGTGCGCCGTTGGTTCGGATCGATCCGGCCGTTCACGTTCTGGGAGCCGAGACCCCGGTGAAGGTGACGGTGACGGCCGGCCACGCAACGCGCCGCGTCACCGGTTATATCGAGCAGAACAACCAGCGGTATCGGGTGTTTGAATCCACCCAGCCGGCGACACGCCTTTGGTTCTGGCGTAATTCCGGCACGCCGGTGGATCTGGTTTTTCCGGCAGGCAAAAAGCAGGCGCCGGCTGTGCAGGACGGCAAGGCGAAGCTGATAGTGGAAGCCGTTTCTAACGACTTCCGCGGTGAGGAGACGGTGGCGGCCAGCGAGGTTGAGATTAATACCAGGCCGCTTTCGTTGGCGGTAGACGGCGCGCAGCACTACGTGAACCAGGGCGGTATGGAGTTGGTAACGTTCACCGTGGGCGGCTATTTCACAGAGTCCGGAGTGCGGGTCGGGCCGTATACGTTCCGGAGCTTCGAACTGCCCGGAAAAACCGGCGAGCGGTTTTCGCTCTTCGCTTTTCCGTGGGATGTTCCGGCGGAGACCATTCCGGTTGTCTATGCGCGGAACCCGGCCGGGGCGGAAGTGAGGGGCAAGTTCTGGTTCAAGCTTTTCCCGAAGAAGTTCCGCTCGCGCGATTTGGATATCTCCGATGCATTTCTGGAAAAAGTGGTGAACCAGATCGATAAGGGCGGCTCCGGCGATTTGCTCACCCGCTTTCTTCGCATCAACGGCGATCTACGCAAGAAGAACAACAGCACGCTGTCCGATTTGCGGTTGCAGACCGAACAGAAAATTCTTTGGGAAGGACCGTTTGTGCAGCTTGGGAATTCGAAGGTGGAATCGCAGTTCGCCGATCAGCGGTCGTATATCTACAAGGGCCAGAAAGTGGATCGGCAGATGCACCTTGGCTTCGATCTCAGCGTGACGAAGAACGTGGCGGTGGTGGCGGCCAACTCGGGGAAAGTGCTGTATGCGTCCGATCTTGGTATATACGGAAACTGCGTGGTGATCGATCACGGCTATGGGTTGCAATCGATCTACGGGCACCTCAGTTCGTTCGATGTGAAGCCGGGCGATGAAGTAAAGAAGGGGCAAACAATCGCGCGGAGTGGAGCGACCGGACTGGCCGGTGGAGATCACCTGCACTATTCCATGCAGGTGGATGGCGTGCAGATTAACCCCGTGGAGTGGTGGGATGCGCACTGGATTCACGACCGCATATTGAGCAAGCTTCCAGGGAAGTGAAGGCTTATTCCACGGGCATCTTGTTCAACGTGAGCCAGTAGGTCCCGATTGCCTGCACGGCCTTAACGAACCGATCGAATTCGGCGGGCCTGGCGACGTAGCTGCTGGCGCCGGCGAGGTAGCAATTGCGGATTTCGTCGTCTTCGACGAAAGATCCAAAAATCACTACGGGAATCAATTGGGTCTGTTTCTGTTCCCGGATTCGAATCAGAACTTCGGTGACGCTTAACCCGTCGATCGTAGAGCCGAGGAGGACAAACTGCGGATTGGCAGCGCCGCGTTCACTGGCGAAGAGGTATTCCAGAGCCCCCGCGCCGTCGTGGACGATGTCGATTGCTTCCTCAAATCCGGCGCTGCGCAAGGCGTCGATAATAAGGATCTCGTCGTCGGAGTCTTTTTCGACGAGCAACAGGCGTGGGGAGTCCGTGGTCAGAATGCGCAGAATCTGACTATGGTAGCGCTTGCCGGCGGGGAAATGGCGGCGAGGCGAACTGGTAGTGGACAATAGACAAAGAATGAGAGTTACTGTAACGGGAACTGGATATGTGGGCACTGTCACCGGCGCCTGTCTTGCTTACCTCGGCCACCGCGTGACGTGCGTAGACACGGACGTGCATAAGATTGCCGTTTTGCAACAGGGCGGGATGCCGCTTTACGAACCGCATCTGCAAGAGCTTGTGGCGATGGTATCGAAGAACGGAGCGCTGGACTTTACGACTGAAATCGAGGCCGCCGTTGCCGAGAGCGAGGTGATCTTCATCGCCGTGGGCACGCCGCCGCGGTCGAGCGGAGAGGCGAACCTGACGTTTCTGGAGACGGTGGCGCGCAGTATTGGCGCGGCGATGGATCCATCGCGGTTCCGGGTGGTAGTGAACAAGTCGACAGTTCCGGTGGGCAGCGGCAATCTGGTGGGCACGCTGGTGCGCGAGGGGATCTGCGAATCCCGGCCCGGCCAGCAGAAGCGCATCGCGTTTGCGGTGGCCAGCAATCCCGAATTCCTGCGTGAGGGTTGCGCGCTGGCGGATTCGCTCTATCCGGACAGGATTGTGGTTGGCGCCGAAGAAGAGCAGTCGATGACGTTGCTGCGTGAATTGTATCGTCCGTTGATCACGCAGGAGTTTGCGGCGCCGGAATTTCTTCCGAGACCAGAGGGAATGGGGCAGGTTCCGCTTGTTACGACGACGTTGACGAGTGCGGAAATGATCAAGTACGCGTCGAATGCATTTCTGGCGACCAAGATCGGATTTGCCAACGAAGTAGCGAATATCTGTGAGCGGGTGGGCGCGGATGCGAACGAAGTGATGGCGGGCATTGGCCTGGACAAGCGGATTGGGACGGGCTTCCTGAACGCGGGTATCGGATGGGGCGGCAGTTGTTTCGGCAAAGACATTCAATCGCTGTTACACACGGCGCGCGACTATGGTTACCAGGCGCGGCTGCTGGAGGCTTCGCTGGAGGTAAACCGGGCGCAGCGGCATGTGGTGGTGCAGAAGCTGCTGGAGAAGCTTTTCATTCTGAAAGGCCGGACGATTGCGCTGCTGGGCTTGGCGTTCAAGCCGGATACGGACGACTTGCGCGATGCGCCAAGTCTGCAAATTGCCGAGCGGCTGCTGCAGATGGGCGCGCGGATTAAGGTATACGACCCGGTGGCGATGGACGCGTGCCGGGAGCAGCATCCGGACTTGAAGATTCAGTATTGCCAATCGACGTTTGAGGCTGTGACCGACGCCGATGCGGTGGTGATTGTGACTGAGTGGAACGAGTTCCGCACCGCAAACCTTTACGAGATGGGACTGCGCATGGCGCGCCCGGTGCTGGTGGACGGGCGGAATATATACGATCCGGAAGTGGCGCGGGAGGCCGGGTTCGACTATACGGGTATCGGCCGCAGAGAGAAGATCGCCAAGAGGGCGGCGCCGGCGGAAGGAGCCGGGGTTTCGCGGGTTTGAGCGGTTTTCCGTGGAAAATTGCCGGAGAACTTTGGGTGTTGGCTCTTTGGAAACGGTGCCGCCGGGGTTGGGATTTCGTGATTACGAAACGCAGCGAATCCCATTTTCGGACAGTTTCAATGCGTTGCTCTCGATGCCTTGTACTTTCGCATCACTCGCAGCCGGGGTGCCAAATGAGCATGCATGGCGGTCGGCAAGCGTATCTTGTCGACCGTTTACTTCATCCTTCGCGATGGCGTTGAACATCGCGAAGCCGGGCAGGACTTTTACGACCAGCAGAATCCCGAAAACACGCCATCCCGGCTCACTCAGCGGCGGGAGCGGATCGGTTATCAGTGGCGCTGAGCCAGGCCGAATCGGCAGGTCTGGTTACTACTCCACAATCCAAGCGGCCCCAATACGGAACCACCCGCTGGAGTCTTTCCCGGCCTATTCTATCGAGTTTTCCTCCACGGCGACCAAGGCACCTCTCGCAACAGATGACATCCGGCCCGAGTGCGCAGCTTGGGGGATCGCTTGCATGCAACTAGGAAATGCGAAAACTGAACCCTGACCCAGATATCAAACCACGCGATTCAGCGGGGTAGGTTAGAGGTTTTCGACGGAGCGAAGATTTAGCGGATTGTTGGGTTTGCGGGAAACAGATCTGGAGCAGTGTGTTTTAATGAACGGCTCGAGTTATGGAGTTATTCCCTTGGACTCGATCTGTTGGTGAATTCGTAAGTCAGCTCTAGTGTGCTGTCCCGGCTTATTCTTTACAACATGCTACTGGGCGCAAGGTGGGGCAGACACCTTGTCTGCGAGCGACCCTTCGGCGGGCGTTCTTGCTCCCGCCGTCAACTCTTACGAGTAACCGAACACGCGCGGCGCGTGCTGGTGAGGGCCAGAAACTTGGGTTACGGTCCGATGTGGCATCCCGCCTTTAAGGCTGGGCAGAGCGCCTAACACCGGGCTTCCCGGGTCATCCGAAGAGAAGTTTCCAGAGAAAGAGAGGGACAGGACTCTAGAGTCCGCAGCTCCATTTATGGGGAGGAGCAGGGACGGCGTGTCGCGCCAGCAGAAATGCCCTGGTGGCGGACGCAGGAACCACATTGTGCGATGCGGTTGCTTCCGCGTCTATCATCGCTGTGGGCAACAGGAAGTCGTAAGATGGATGGTCGGCGATCAAGGCTGAGAGTTCCTGGGGCGAGCCGGCCAGGATGACGGTTCCGATGGAACGGTCTGAAGGGAGTCGCCATTCGGCGAGTCGCCGGGCGAAGGTGGGACGGAGTTCTTCTTGGGTTTCGAATTGACCGGCGGTTAGCACGATGCCCAGGTGCTGAAAGTCGAGCGAGTACTGGCGCTCCGGTGGGCCGGTCACAAGATAGCAGTAGCGGACGCGGGGAAGCGGCAGCACGGAGGAGTAGAACTCGTCATCCGGGGAAACAATTATCAGTTCGTTGCCGCGGTTACTTTCACAGTAGTGCCGCAGAGGCGGCGCGGAGGTCAAGGTAGTGCCTCTCTGGAACGAAAGGCCCGCAGGTTCGCCGCCGGCGAACAACTTGACCAGGAGCATCGCCGGCAGCAACGCTAAAGTGACGAACCGGGAACGGGCCAAGGGCGCGGCTAGAAGGCTGAACGCGACAACCAGGGGCAGCAGGTAGGAAGCGTTACGGTACTGGTAGCTGAGCAGTGCGATTCCTACGGCGGCGATCCACGCGGCCAAGAGCGACGCTTCGGCGGATCGCCGTTTCCACCAGACGGGAATGGCGGCGAGGGCCGCCAGCGTCAAGATCGGATCTATCAGGAACATTCTACGAATGTAGAACCATGCTTGAGCCTCTTGTGAAGTTTGCGGGGGGGAGCCGGTGCCGAAGGCGATATTCTCTACCATGACAAACTCGGCCCAGAACCAGCGATGGTGTACAAGTAATTGATAAATAAACCACGGAGAGGCTAGTGCCGCGGTGCAAAGCCCTAATTTGAGCAACACGCGGGCCTGGCTGAGTGACCTTGACCGCTGCGCCCAATCGAGTGCGGCCATCAGAAGCGGCATCACGCCGGCGACGCCCTTGGTCAAAATGGCGGCGGCGGTAAAGATGGAGAATCCGAAGAGGGCGCGGCGTGAAGAGAGGGCCGGATCCGAATAGAGGCAGGCAGCGGCACCGGCGAAGCAGAGGGTCAGCAAGGCATCCGTCAGGTTCAGCCGGGCCATGGTGTGAAACAGGTGGCTGGAGCCAAGCAGCAGCGCCGTCCCGCAAGCTGCCATGAAACCCCAGGATTGCAGCGCCCACCAGAAAACCAGCGTCAACAACAATGCCCCGGCTACTAGGCTAGGCAGGCGGATGGAGAACGGGTTGACGCCTAAAAGCTTCATGGAAAGCGCGGACGCCCAGTAGAGAAGTGGCGGCTTGTAGAGCGCAAAGCGGTCCAGGAACACCGGTGTCAGCCATTCTCCGTGTTCGGCCATCTGAATGGCGGAATGGGAGTAGACGGCTTCGTCCTGGGCGGCAATTTTCGTGACCGGATCTACGTAACCGCTGGCGATTCCGGTATCCGCTACGCCGATGGCGAGGCGGGCGAAGGCGATTACGAAGACCGCCGCCAGCAGCGCGCTATTCCAGCGGCGTGGCGAAGACGATATCCGAGCTTTGAACTTCCGGAAGAGGGACAGGGACTCCACTGCGCATTAATTGTAATCCGGAGTAGACCAGCACACCAGAATTGTTCTGAAATGTAACGCGATAGGCTCCGTCCGGCTCCAGCCCGCGGAAGAGGAGGGTGTAGCTGGTTTCAAGGCCGCCATTGCGCGTTACAACCGCAAGCGCGGTCCGCTGCGCGGCGTTGTAGGACTGGATCGCGTCGATGCCTTCCTTGGACGGCGCATCCAGATGGAATACTTTTGCGTCCCGAACATGGGCGCGGACGGTTTTGTAAGTGGCGATTTCAGAGGCAGCCGTTACCTGGTCCGCCGCCGATAGTCCGGTGAGACGATTCATGAACACCCAGGGGCCGCCGAACATGAAACTGCGCGTGCTGTAGGTATCTATACTTTGGGTGCCCATGTAACGGTCGATATAGCGCGGCGGGAAAACGTAAGTTGCGCCGTAGGTGGCCTGGCGCGCGCCGAGGTCGCTGGAAGCATCGTTGGTGATCGAGGTGACGTATTGCTTCACCATGTTGAAGGTCATCATGGTGCCGCCGTTGGCGCAGTTTTCCCAGCTTGTCTTCGGCCGGGCCTTCTGCACGGCGCCCAGCACGGCATTCAGTCCGTCCACCGCGTTGGCGTAGTTGCTATCTTTCGAATCGTGAGTGTGGGTGGTCTTGCTGCATTCCTTCACCATTTGCTCGCCGTCCTGCAATATCCAATCCACGTTGTAATCGTCGATAATGCGGACGGCTTCCTTGGTGACCCAGTCCCTTGTATCCGCGTTTGACAGGCAGAGCGAACGGGCGTCGAAATAGCCGTAGCTTTGGCTGGAAGTCCAATCGGGATGGGCCTGCAACACCGGCGCATCGGCCGCAGCCTCAGCCAGCGCGAAGTGCATGCCAAATTTCATTCCCAGAGAATGAACGTAATCCGATATGGAACGCATACCGCTAGGAAATTTTTCCGGATCGTCGCGCCAGTCGCCAATCATGCGCGACCAACCCAGGTCGACGACAAAGAGTTCTACGCCCAGCGCCGCCGCGACGTCGGCATTGCGCCTCAAAATCGTTTCGTTCAGGTTCTGCTGAAAGCCCCAGGAATCCCAGACGACATACGGGAAAATTGTGGGGTCCGGCGCGGCCTTGGCTATGGCTGCTTCGGCAAAACGCTGTGTGCGGAAGCCGGCTTCGTCCCAATCGCCGCGATAAAGTCCGATGAAGCCGGCGGGGAGCGTCACGTCGCCTTCCTCGGCTAGCGGGTGGTTCATGGTGGTGATGTAGGCGGAGAGCCGCAGCGCATTTGAACTGCCCTCATGGAGTATGGAGGCATCGGCCCGTCCGTCAAACTCCCAGCCGGCGAACAGGCCTCGATTGGTGTGATCGGAAACGGCAAACCAGGAACAGTGCGCTGCGCGGGAGCCGGCTTGCACTTCTATCGGCGGCCCCTCGGGATCGAGAATGTCCTGGAACGATTCGAAATTCTGAGCTACCGGCGCCACGGCCCACTGGTTGACGCGGAAAGTACGGAAGGTTTCGAGGTTGTCAGCGAATGACCAGGGCAGCAGGTCAAGAGCCTGAATGTAGGCGGTTTCGGGCTGAAGGTTGTGCAGCAGCAACCGGTGTTCCAGCACTGGCTGATTTTCATACATGGTCAATTCCAGCGTGAATTGCAACCGGTTGTTCTCGTCGATAAGAACGATGGACTGCTTGAGTCCTTGCCGGTCCACAGGTTGTGTAAGTTGCCTCACAAGACGGAAGCGGGATCTACCGTTGTAAACGTTGCCGTTGACCGTCAGGCGAATCAGCGAGGCGGAATAGGAGTCGGCCTTATTCCAGGTTCCCTGACCGCTGAGGCCGCGGAGGGATTGAAACTGAAATGTCCCGTCTGGCGCGAGTTGGAAATTCGCCTCAATCACGCCGTTGGAGAGCTGCCAACGATTCTGATCGGCGTCGAACGCAAAACGGAACTCCGCCCGGGCCCCCGCCGGAAGCAGCAGGCATGCGACGATTAGCAGAATCCTGGCAGGCATCAAGAGTAAGAACGTCGCAACCAAAGAAACATCTCGGTCAAATGCGACTCTCCCATTAGTTCCATCAAGAAATAAAGCGTTTTCTTGAAAGAATCCAGGACATACGTAATGTTATTTACTATTCCGTCAGTACTTGGCGACAGTAGAGTCTACTTTGTCACTCCAGGCGAGGATGCCGCCCTTCATGTTCTTGACCTTCGTGAACCCGGCCTGTTTCAGGAAATCGACGGCTTTTGCACTGCGGGCGCCGCTTTTGCAATGGGCGACGATTTGATCGGCGGAGTCGAGTTCGCTCACTCGCTTTGGCAGGTCTCCCAGCGGGATCAACTTGGCGAAGGGAATGTTACAGATCTTGTATTCGTGAGGTTCGCGGACATCGATCAGGACGAACTTCTCGCGCCGGTCAATCATTTGTTTTACAGTTGTAGGATCAATCTCGCCGTCCGTCACGGCGAATTGTGCGGGGGCGGCTGGCGCTTCCTGCGGTACGCCGCAGAACTGGTGGTAATCGATCAGTTTCGTGATGGTGGGATGATCGCCGCACATGGGGCATTCTATGTTGCGGCGGAGCTTCAACTCGCGGAAGCGCATGGCCAGCGCATCGTAGAGCATCAACCTGCCAACCAGAGACTCGCCTGTTCCCAAAATCAGCTTTACGGCTTCGGTAGCTTGCACCAAGCCGATAAGCCCGGGCAGGATTCCCAGTACCCCTCCTTCGGCACAGCTTGGCACCAAACCTGGAGGCGGCGGTTCCGGATACAGGCAGCGATAGCACGGTCCGCCGGGGTAGGCGAAAACAGTGGCTTGGCCTTCGAAGCGGAAAATGGAGCCATACACATTCGGGATTTTCGAAAGGACGCAGGCATCGTTGATCAGGTAGCGGGTGGGGAAATTGTCGGTCCCATCCACCACCATGTCGTAGTCCTTGAAGATTTCCATGGCGTTTTCGCTATTCAGCGCGACATCGAAGCGGTCTATCTGAATCAGCGGGTTGATGTCGAGCATGCTCTCGGCAGCAGAATCGAGCTTCTTGCGGCCGACGTCCTTGGTGCCGTGGATCACCTGGCGCTGCAGGTTGGTGAAGTCGACGACATCGAAATCCACCAGCCCGATTCGCCCCACGCCGGCTGCGGCAAGGTACAGGCCTAGCGGTGCGCCCAAACCTCCGGCGCCAACCATCAAGACCTTTGCATTCTTCAGTTTGAGCTGGCCTTCGATGCCGACCTCGGGCATGATCAGGTGCCGGCTATAGCGCAGGATTTCGTCGTTCGTGAGCGAGGTAGACGGCTGAATTACGGTTTCAACTGCCATGGCGGCCTCCGGCGATACTGGGCACGATGGAGACGATGTCGGAGTCTTTGACCGGCGTGGCGTCCTTGCTGAGATAACGGATGTCTTCATCGTTGACGTAGACGTTGACGAAGCTGCGCAGTTTGCCTTCGTCGCTGTATAGATGCCGGCGAAGATCGGCGTACTGCGACGTCAGCGCCGCCAGCAATTCGCCGACTGTCGCTCCGGACAACTCCACGGAATCTTTCTTTTCTACAAACTGTCGTAGAGGGGTGGGAATCAGAATCTTGGCCATGTATTACCTCGGATGTTGAAGTTCTTCCTGTACGGCGACCGTTTGGTCTGCATCGGGCAAGAAGCTATTTGCGTGGTGAAATTCACCCTTTTGAATCGACAGGACCACGAAAGAATACCAAGGACAGGAATTTTCGAGGTCGGTCTTGGAAAAGTAAGCGTCGCAATCGGGATGGGAGTGAAAGATTCCCACCAGATCCATACCCTGGCGCCGGGCTTCGGCGTCTGCCTTAATCAGATCTTCGGGGCGCAGTTGATAAAAAGTCCCCTGTGCGCCAGCGAAGGCATTCTCAAGTACGACAGCAACTTGGACTGATTTCTGGTCGCCGTCTATCGAGCCCAGCATGGCGCCGCAACACTCGTTCGGGTACGTAGAGCGCGCATGGGAAACCATTAGATCCCATGCCGCCTGTTCAATCTTGATCATCCCAGAAATGCTCGCTTAAATATTTGTCCGCGCCGTCGCAAAGTATGGTGACAATGACGCCCGGCTCGCCACGTCTCACCAGTTCGGCTCCAATCCGATGCGCCGCATGGAGATTGGCACCCGCCGAAACCCCTATGAGGATCCCCTCTTCGCGGGCGACTCTGCGCACCATGCGATGGGCGTCTTCCGTTTCAAGCCATAAGTTTCCGTCGGTCAGCGTGTCGTCGTAAATAGCAGGGACGATGGCGGTTGGCATGTGCTTCAGCCCTTCCAGGCCGTGGAAGCCGCTGGAGGGTTGGGCCGAATAACACTTCACATGCGGCAGGTCGTGCCGCAGCCGCTTGGTGACGCCCATGCAGGTGCCGCTGGTCCCCAGGCAGGCCACAAAGTGCGTGATCTGGTGATGGGTCTGCTCCATGATTTCTACGGCTGTAGTTTTATAGTGCGCCTGCCAGTTTGCCGGGTTGCCGTACTGGTCGGGGTAGAAGTAGGAACCGGGATTTTCGGCGTAGACCGCTTTGCACTTGCGAATGGCCCCATCGGAACCTTCGCCGGGATCGGTGAAAATGATCTCCGCGCCGTAAGCTTTAAGAATCCGCTTCCGCTCGATGGAAGCATTTTTCGGCAGACACAAACGAACACGGTAACCCTTCGCGGCCGCGATCATGGCGTAGGCAATGCCGGTGTTGCCGCTGGTGGCATCGAGGATGATCTTGTCTTTGGTGAGCTTTCCGGAACGCTCGCCCTCATCGATCATGTTAAGTGCCGGTCGGTCTTTCACCGAACCGCCCGGGTTCCGGTATTCCGCCTTGCCGTAAATCTCGACGCCTGGCAAATCCGCGCTCAACTTCCCAAGGTAGACCAGCGGAGTGTTGCCGATTTGCGATAGTAGCGAGGTTGCCGGAGGACCGGAAGACACACCAAGCGGAGTGGTAGCCAAGCTCATTTGGATGTCTTCATTCTATGAATCGCCGTAATTCCTGTCAACAATGGGATGTTTTAGGCGGCGCTGGGGATTCGGAGGATATTGGTAAGATGGCGTCTGTGTCGCGCTGTCTGATTTTCTTTTCCTTCGCTGGAGTTCTGTTTGCGCAGGGCTCGTCGCTTTCGGTAGCGCCGCTGGTGATCACGCAGTGTGTGTCAGGCAGAGGGGCGGCTACGCTATCGTGGAAATCGCCCGGACCAGGCTTGGTACAGGTTCGCGCCGGGGATGCGCAGGGTCCGGCGATGACAGGCAGGGAAGCGCCGGCCGGATCGGCCCAAACTGGCGACTGGGTGTCGGACGGCATGGTTTTCGTGCTGGTGAATGACGCAGGCACTGAAGTGGCTCGCGTGACCGCCACCGTCAGTTGCGGCGCGATTCCGGACCCGCTGGATGCCGCGCTAGCCACGGGAGCCTGGTTCCCGCTTCAGGTTGGCAACCAGTGGGCCCTAATCGCTCGATAAGCCTCGCTACCCTGCTTGAGCGGTAAGACGCGCCCCGTAAAAGCCATTCACGCCGGTCGCTGGCCGGTAATCGGCGGTGGTCCGAGGCGTTCGGCTTGCCCGAGACCGCTACGGAATGGCACTT
>JANXXV010000424.1 GCA_025350445.1 Bryobacteraceae bacterium
CGAGGACGCGCGCGCCAAAATCCGCGGCGCGAACGCGATGAAGCTCTTCCGTTTCTGAAATCGGTATTCTGTAGATATGCACGTTTTACTTTCGGCGCTGTTGCTGTTTGCTTCCGCTCCCGGCTATCAGGATGAAGTTACCAAGTGGCGCGAGAAGCGGGAAGCGGCACTGAAGGCCGAGGACGGATGGTTGTCTGTCGCCGGACTCTTCTGGTTAAAGGACGGCTACAATCGCATCGGCGCTTCGCCCACTGCCGGCATCAGGCTCCCTCGCGGGGCGGCGAATGTCGCGGTCATTACGATGCATACCGATCGGGTGTTGCACCTGGCGGTCAATCCAGGCGCGGCTGTCACCGTGAACGGCAAGCCGGTGACTGCCGCTGAATTGCAATCGGATCAGAATGGCGCCACGCCGGACATAATCGGCATCGGCAATGTGAAGCTGTTCGTCATTCATCGTGGTATCCGCAATGCCGTGCGCTTGAAAGATCCCGAGGCTGCAACCCGCCGCGGGTTCGCCGGCTTGCAGTGGTTCCCGGTGCAGCCGGACTGGAAGATCGAAGCGAAGTTCGTGACCTATCCACAGCCGAAGAAACTGGTCTTCGACACCATGGTGGGAGAGAAGGAGGAGGAGATGAGTCCGGGCTACGCCGAGTTCCAAAAGGGCGGACAGCGGATCCAACTGGAGGCCACCACCGAAGGCGATTCTCTCTTCTACGTATTCCGCGATAAGACGGCCGGAAAGACAACCTATTCCGCCGCGCGGTTCTTATATTCCGCACTGCCGAAGGACGGAAAAGTCACCCTGGACTTCAATCGCGCCTACAACCCGCCGTGTGCCTTCACCTCGTTTGCGACTTGCCCGCTACCCACTCCGCAGAATCGCCTGACGATCGAAATCCCGGCCGGTGAAAAGATGTACCACTCCAAGGGCCATCCGTAGGACGGCGGGCGCCCTCGCCCGCGCGGAGGCCCCTGCCTTCGCTCCCGTCGTATAATAGGGCTTGCGCCAAACGATCCAGTTGTTTCGGATAGTAGCGTTGTTTGCGGCAACCTGCAGCCTTTCGGAAGCAGCCATCTCCGGAGCGCAGTTGCTGGGAGCGACCAACGTTCAAGCTGCGATCGGTTTCGAGGCTCCAGCATACGCTTCCTGCCGCCTGGAAGTCTCTGAGAACCCAAACTACGATCCCCTCGTCCACGATGTAGACCCAGTGTTGTTTACCGGCGCCGACCTCGATAGCCGAACCGGAAACGTGGTGGACGCAGGCAGGCGAATCTTCGTCGCCGGTAGCCGCTCGGTCAATCAAGCTCTCGATCAGAAGTGGTATTCCCGGGCGCTGCAAACCGACACCCTCCACTACTTCCGTATCAAGTGTGGCGCCGACGCCGCCACCGGATCGTTCCGTACCGCCAACATCCCCGTAGGCACAACCTATCCGTGGGCGATCCCGCAGGATCCGGCGACCGGCAACTTCCGCTGGCCCAGCACCGATAACGCCGATCGAAATCAGACGATCGCCGACCCGAACTACGGCACTCTGATCCGGCGGGTATCCATTCCCGGCGATAACCCGGATGATCCATTTACTGCGAGGCCGTTCGCCCAGGCCGCGGGCGCCTCCTGGACCAATCCGCAGGCTGGTTTGAAGGACGACTCGCAGTCCGCCTCCTACGCCGGGACCGGACGGGACTGGTTGACGTTGACCGATCCCGGCATCGGCCTGACACCGTTTTATGAGGAAGTGCAGTCCGTCAGCGCGGTAAAGATAACTGTGAAGGGTTCAGCTCCGGGTTCCGCCGCAATCGAAGTTTGCCTGACGATTGATGGCGTTTCCTGTCATGGAGAGATTCGCACCGTCGTTCTGGACAACACAGAGAGCGTGAAGACCGTTGGCGCGGCGAGTGCCGTGGACACCTGGGGCGACGCGCTTTGGACCTACGATTTCAGCTCCCGGCTCAACAAACAATTCGGTGTGATGATTCGCCCGGCCAAAGCGGGATCGCCGGTGTCCATCCAGTTCGTCACCATGGACATGACGTTGAACGACCAGGCGGCCATGCCGGAGGCGGGCTTCTACAAAACCTGCTCACCGCAGAAATCGAATGGCGGATACCATTGTTCCTATCCTGGACCCGGCCATAAACCGAACCGCATTTACTGGATTCAGCCCGACACCGGGGAAGTTCGATTCCTGGGCTCGGTGTATGCGAGCGGTTGGGGTGGCGCCACCGCATTGTGTTTCTCGAATGAGGCGCTGTGGGATCCCACCGATCCGAACGTGTATTACTGCGTGGGATATACAGCCGACGGGAAGCAGGCATTGCTGAAAGGCACTTATCCGGGTGACGACAAACCGGCCGCGCCGGGATCGGCGGTAAACATGTTTTGGGTGAATCTGACGCCCTCTCCGTTCACCCTGGAATCGACCCTCAAGAGCTTTAACCCTGAATTCGATTCCTCCAAGTTCGGTTGCAACATCATTCAGTTGACCACTCACCACGCGGTTCTGAAATGCCTGCAAGGCGGACAGGATTCGGCGGGCTGGATTGCCGCATTTGACCTGGGCAACCGCCAACCCCTTGGCGCGGGCGGCACCGGATGGATCGTCGCCGCCCAGAAAACCTACGCGTCACCGCAATCCCGATGGTGCGGCCTTCATTCGCTGGAGCCCATCACCGGCATTGATTGGATCGGATGGAATCCACAGTTCCTGCGCGATTCCAACGGCAATCTGATGTACAACAGCACGCTGGCGTCATCGATACCAGCCTCGAATGGACGATTCACGATTCAGGTCTCCGGCGAACCTTCCCCCGCGCTGACCGAGGCGTTAGCCGGTGATGTATTTACCATTCCCGGAGCGGCCAGCAGCGATTCGATCCGGATTGTACAAAAGAACAGCAGTACGGAATGGGTGGTGGACCGAACCGCAACCAGGGGACAGCCCGTTGCCTTGGAATCGGGAGCGAAGCTCTCGGCGTTCTGCGGCGCCTATGTAGGAATCAACGCCGCTCCGACGCTCTATTGGGATTTTGTCCACGATCCGAATGGCGTGGATGCGACGGGCAAATTGATTGTGCGGGAAACCATTCTGGCCGGGAACCACATTGTCCAGCGCGGCGACTACAGGCTGCAGGAATGGTGGCAGGATGGATTTCAGATTGTGACTCCGGGCGCTCCCAAGAGTTGGAACAGCCCGATTACGTATACTATACAGACCAATCCCAACTTCAACGGCAAACGCGTCTGGCTGGGTCTCAGCGAGCCGTATGTTGGCATGGAAGGCTACCAGACTCACCCCAGCTATGAGAATTTTCTGGCGCAGGCCCCCGGCCGCGGCAACTGGTTCACCGATATCTTTCCGTTCATCGGTTCCGCCAAGATCCACGGCGGAGTTTCAGCCGTCGCCGGTGCATCGCAGGTTTATAAGGTGCCAAACAAGACGCTGCATCCGGGAACGTTTCCGCCTTTTGCGCGGTGTGGCGGACGCCAGTTGAAGAACATTTCTCCGGGGCCGATTGGCGATAAAGACATCTACAGCTTTTGCACCGGGGCCGGTTGTTTCACCGGCGCCGCCGATACCGACGTCTTCGTGAACTGCCCGGCGCCCGTTTCCGCCAAGAGTATCTGCTCAGAAAACTACTACGGGGACGAATCCTCGGTCTGTGTTTCCGAGATGACGGCCTATGGGCAAGCGGTGAGCCAGTTCTATTTCGATCCCTCCGGCAAACGGAGCAGGGTGCTTACGAATGCGCTGATGGCGCTGCATGCGCCGCGGACTTTCATGCTGCTGGATACCGCATCGCCGCTACCGGATGGCAGTTGGATCGTGTTCCCTTCCTTTGCGAACAACGCCCGGCGCGATCTGTACATGGTGAAGGTGCCGGGGCAGCCCGTGTTCGATCCGAATACCTCGGCAGGGTCGAGCCTGGTAACCGTCACGGTGACGGTTACGCCGCCAGCGGACGCCCGTTTTCAGAATGCTTCCGTCCAGTTCGGAACCAACCTTAATCTCGAAAGCAGTACCGCGGCACAGAGCTGTTCAAATGCCGCACCATGCTCAGTAACCCTTTCCGCGCGACCGATGGATCTGGTGTTCGTGAAGCCCGTTTACCTGGACGCGAGCAACAAGAAAGTGGGCGAGGGCGCCGTCACCGTGTTGGCCGCTCTACCGGGCGCAGGCGCGAAACCACAACCACAGATCAGCGCGCAGGGGATTGTGAACTCCGCCAGCTTTCAACTCCCGATTGCTCCGGGAGCGTTTGTATCGGTTTTTGGGCGGAGCCTTTCCGGCTGTTTCGGCGAAAGCGCGAAGGCGTTGCCACTGACGGACAATCTTTGCGGTACGCAGGTCCTGTTCAATGGCAAGGCGGGTCCGATGTACTATGCGAGCGATTCGCAAGTAATCGCCCTTGCGCCGTATTCCGTTGCTCCGGGGCAGGCGTTGAAAATCTCAGTGAACAATGGCGGGACACAATCGGACGACGTGACAATTCCCGGCGCGTCGGTGCTGGCTTCCGCTCCGGCGATTTTCGTGAATTCGCCGGTCGACAAGCTGGCGGTGATGACGGCGGCCGACGGCTCGCTCATCGTGCCGAATCGGCCGCTTCGGTTTGGCGAAGTGGGCGTGATCTACGCGAATGCGTTGGGTGCGACTACTCCGGCTGCCGCTGACGGACAGGCTG
>JANXXV010000436.1 GCA_025350445.1 Bryobacteraceae bacterium
GATGTGGTGGCTCAGCGGAGTGATCAAGTGGATCCAGCGCGAACTAAGGCGCGGGGTCAGCACCGGGACGGGGATGATCCAACGCCGCCGCAGGCCCAATTCTTCGGCCATCACTTGCATGATGTCGCGGTAGCAGAGCACTTCTGGACCGCCGATATCGAAGGTGCCTCCGGTTGTTTCGGGACCGGCCAACGATCCCACCAGATAGCCGATCACGTTTCTTACGGCAATCGGCTGGCACGGGGTGCTCACCCATTTCGGAGTGATCATGATGGGCAATCGCTCTACCAGATAGCGTAGGATTTCAAACGATGCCGAGCCTGAGCCTATGATCATGGCCGCGCGGAAAACAGTCACCGGCACGCCGGTGGAGGCGAGCGCTGCCTCCACTTCCCGGCGGGACGCGAGATGAGAACTGAGGTCGGGACCGGTTTCGCCCAGGCCTCCGAGGTAGATGATGCGCGTGACGCCGGCGGTGCGCGACGCCGTGGCAAAGTTCAATGCCAGTTGGCGGTCCTGCTCGGCGTACTCCTCGCCCGCCGACATCATGGAGTGGACCAGGTAGAACGCCGCGCCGCATCCTTCGAGATTCTTTGCTAGAGTGTCGGCGTCAGCAAGGTCTGTTTGTACGATTTCGACGCCGGGGTTTTTAGACCACCCGCGGTCCCGCAACTTATCGGGCGAGCGTACGAGGCAGCGAGCAGAGTGGCCCGCATCGAGCAACGGCGGGATCAATCGGCCGCCGATGTACCCGGTGGCTCCGGCGATGGCTATGCGCAGTGCCACTACTTAACCACCGCTGCCATTAGCCGCTCCACCATGCCATCCATCGCGCCCGCGCCGTGCCAGTGCCACACCAGGACCATGTCGTGGTCGGGGTCGATCCAGATGATGTTGCCGCCATTCCCGACGGCGGCGAAGCTGGAGGCGGGACCATGGGGCCACTGCTGTTTTTTCGTATTGAGCCACCACAGATAGCCGTAGTCCGGGCCGTGCTCGCTGGGTGTTACCGCAGCCTTCCACCATTTCTCCGGCACAACCTGCCGGCCTTCCCACTTGCCGCGATTGAGAACCAGCAGTCCGAAGCGCGCCAGATCGCGGGAGTTGATCCACAGGCCGCCGCCCCAGCGCGTTCCGCCGCTGACGGAGCCGTTTGAATTGTTATAGGGCGCCCATTTCCATTCCTGCGATGCGCCGATGGGATCCATGATGCCGGTCTTAAGAACTTCGGGAAGAGGCTTGCCATAGAGTTGCATCAGGGAGAGAGAGAAGCGGTTGATGCGGACATCGTTGTATTCGTAGTAGGAGCCTGGGGCCTGCAGTGCGCGCGGCTTGCGCTCGCCATTGCCGAACTGTTCTCTACCCACGAAATCGGAGTTCTTGCCCCACATAGCGCCTTCCCATTCGCTGGCTTGCTGCAGGTGGTGCTTCCAGGTGACCTTGCTGTTGTGCGGGGAATCGTAGCCGCCATCGTGGATGTAGTTGGCTACGGGATCGTTCACGTCCTTGATCAGTCCGCGGTCCACGGCGAGTCCGGCGACGGTGGAAAGGAAGCTCTTAGCCACGCTGTAAACCGGGTCGTTCGCTGTAGTGTCACCCCACGCTGTGACGATGTAGCCATGACGAAGGAGGATGCCGTTGCTAGCGGCGCGCTGTTTCGGCAACGGCCCGAGCGGGGTGCCGAACGTGGGGACCTGGTCCTTGGCGAAATCCCATGTGCTGCCGTTGGCCATTGCGTATTTCGTTGCCTCTTGAATTTTGGCGCCGTCTAGACCGAGTTCGGCGGGAGGTTTCGTTTGCCACTTGCCGGACGGCGGAAAATAAGTTGCCGGGTTCTGTGCGTTTGCCAGCAGCGGCAGGGAAGCCAACAGGCATCTGACAAATTGGGATCGGTTCATTGTGGTTGATTCTCCCTAGCGCTGTCTCGCTTTCTCGATTTGTTTGGCCGCCTGCGGAGTAACACTCAGACCATCGCCTACAACTTGAGAGCGGTAGATGGCAAAGCCAAGAACAACGATGACAGCCGCGGCGATTACAAGAAGTATCGGCTTTAACATGGCTCGAGAAAAGTACTCTAACCAGCTTATCCCAATGGCGCGTGGGTATAATGCCTAGTACCTGATACTTTCTAGTACTGGGTAAGGAGACCAACACATGTGGAATCGAAAAGAGGAGGCAGCACCTGCAAGACCTCCACAAGCAACACCGGCGGGACAACCGATGCCCCGAGCGGCAGAACCCCTGCCGGCGCCGAAAACCTCGGCCATTATCGGGAAGGCGGTGACGATCAAAGGAGAAATCTACAGTGAAGAGGATCTATTCATCGACGGCAAAGTGGAAGGGCTGCTTGAATTGAAAGACCACAAGCTGACGGTGGGGCCGAACGGGAGGGCCGACACCAATATCACGGCGCGCGAGGTGGTGGTGCAAGGGACTGTCCACGGGAACATTGACGCGCAACAGAAGATTACGATCAAGAAAGACGGGAACGTGGTGGGAAACATCAAGACGACAGGAATTATTATCGAAGACGATGCTTATTTCAAGGGCAGTATCGACATTGTGATGAAGACCGGAAAGTGAGCGGAAGGGCAGGCCTTGTGCGGCCTGCCCGGTTTTTTATGAACCGAAGCCTGGCTTTTCGTCGGCCGAGGGCCCGTACGCGCCGGGAATGGGAATGTCGAGCAGACGCAGGTAGACGCCGAACTGTGCGCGGTGATGGATCATGTGATTGATTACCATGGTGCGCAGCACGCCAATCCTGGGCATCTCAAACAGAGCTTTGCCGCCGGATTCAAGAGTCCAGTTCTTGAACATCGCTTCATCGCTGGTGGCACCGAGAAGTTGGCGCGCTTCGGCTGCGTCCTTGTCGAATTTTTCAAGTAGCGCCGCGGTTGAGTCAGCCAAATACCCTTTCTGTTGCGGGTCCATGTCAAATGTGTCGGCTTGGATGGTAATGACAGCCCAATGCGGCATCTCCGCGATGTGGCTTGCCAGGCGGCCAAGCGTCATGGACTTTTCATGGGGTTGCCAGCTAAGTTTGTCATCGGGCAAGAGTGCCAGAGTCTTGCGCGTGGTGTTCATTTCATGATCGTATTCGGGAAGTAGGGATTCGCCGATGGTCATAGATTTCTCCTGTGTGGTTCTTGGTTACTGAGAAATGTTAGCATGTTCGCCTTTTGTTCGCCATAGTTTTTTTCGTATAATTGGAGGCAATGGCTAAGCCGAACCCTCTGGACCGCCGATTGGCGGCACTATATAGTCTGGAGGAAGAACCGAGCAGCATCGCCGGGAAGCTGCCCGCCTTCTTGCGCGACAAGAGTAATATTGTGGTGGCCAAAGCGGCGAACATGGCGGTGCGGATGGAGGCGTCCGGACTGGTATCTGAATTGGCGCAGGCGTTTCCACCGATGCTGCAACGGGCGGCGGAATCCGATCCGGGCTGTGTAGCGTTAATCGCGATTGTGAAAGCCCTGGTAACCTTCGACGCCGCCGCCGCGGAAGTCTATTTCGCCGGATTGCGCCATGTGCAGTGGGAAGCGAGCTATGGAAAATCGGTCGAAGTAGCCGGAGAGCTTCGAGGCCTGTGCGCGCGGGGAATTGTGCGGATGGGGCATCCGGAGGCGCTGCTGGAGATTTTACCGCTGCTGGCGGATTCCTTGGCGGCGCGAATCGGGGCGGTGCGAGCGATTGCCGAAACCGGGAAACCGGAAGCTGAGCTGCTTCTGCGGTTGCATGTGATTCGGGGCGATAGCGACGCGGAGGTAGTGGGCGAATGTTTTACAGCGCTGCTGGGCCTGAGTCCGCGGCGTTCGCTTGCGTTTGTTGCGGAATACCTGGCATCCGGCAACGATGAGGTGGCGGAGATGGCGGCGTTGGCCCTGGGAGAGACGCGGATGACGGAAGCGCTTCCCGTTCTGCGCGAGGCGTTGCAGAGGAAGCTGAGCGAACCGGTGCGGCGCGCGGTGTTGATGGCTCTATCGATGCTGCGGCGGGACGAGGCGTTCGAATATCTGCTCACCTTAATGGAACGGCAGGAACAGGATGCCGCAGCCGTGATTGCGGCGCTGGCGATTCACAAAGGCGACGCGGCGCTGCGGGAACGGGTAGCCGGGAAGCTGAGGCGTCTGGACAGAGCGCGGCTGAGTGAGTTGTTCGAGCGTGAATGGCGCGCCTGACCGATTACTCGGCGACGATGCCCATGGTGCGGAGCCGGGGCAACTTTTCGAGTGCCGGTTTTTCGTGATGGCCAGGCCGCAATTCGTAACCTTGCACTTCTATAGTCAGCTGCGTGGGGCCGATGAATCTGGCGTTGGTGATGGCCTGATTTCGCGCGGCAAGCCAGAAATCGCCCACCTTCTGAAAGTCGAAAACAAGATACGGCTTGCCGGCCCAGAAAGAAAGACTGGCGGCGGTCCGCCCTTCCATCCGGACCAATTGAAAGTCGCCGGAATCCACCCAGATCTTGCCGTCCAGAAGGTATTTGCTTTTGATTTTCGGCTTTATCTCCAGCATGTAACAGGGATGGCCCGAATGAATTTCCGAACCGAGCAGGCGAAAGTCGTAGTTCTTGGGCGTCACCATGCTGTATTCCTTGGCCTGGGTGCGGCTGGTTTCCGCTTCGCCATCGAGAACTTTGTGAAGCAGGTAACGCGACATCCCTTCGGTTCCGTGTTCCGAAAGGACTTCGAAATGTTTGCCCTTTTGTGAAGTGAAATCCATCTTCACGATCATTTCCCCGTCCTGGTTGAAGCGTTCGTTCTTGAGGACGTAGCGGCGGACGGAAGAGTATGCCTGCAAGTCGTGCTGTTTACGCTGCTCCGTTTGCTCTAGCGCGGCGACAATCTGGCCGAGGGATTTGGGCGGGGAGACCGGTACGGAGGCGCCGAAGACTGAGGCCACCGGCAGCAGAACTGTGCCGATCACCATTATTGAAACGTTGCGGCGGTCGTAACTGCTACGAATCATCTGCATCGGACAATACCTGAAGCACGCTGCGTGCCAAATCCGCGGCGTACAGCAACAATCACTTAGCGACGGCATAAGCCCGCCCGGTGTGGAAAAAAGAATCTCCTGCGTCTATTAATAGCGCAATTTCGCATTGCATGCTGAACGCCGCTTATCGTTCAGCCAAGCTCAACGATCGGTTCATACAATCCAGGTTGACTCCAGCCGGATGCGATCCTTATAGTTCGAATTGCTAATGACTCCCCTAGAATCCAGCACCGCCACGCTTTCCGCCAGCCAGATTCATTCGGCTGTGAAAGATGTTTTGGAGACCACTCCGGTAATTGACATGCACACGCACTTGTTTGCGCCGTCGTTTGGCGGGATCGGGCTGTGGGGTATTGACGATCTGGTCACCTATCACTACCTGGAGGCGGAGTTGTTCCGCTCCTCGGCAGTCACGCCGCGCCAATATTGGGCGATGCCGAAACGCGGGAAGGCGGATGCGATCTGGCGCGCCCTTTTTGTGGAGAACACGCCGATCTCAGAGGCGACGCGCGGCGTAGTGGCGGTGCTGGAGGCTTTCGGACTCCCAACGGGAAGCGCTGATCTGGCGGAGGCGAGACAGTTTTTCGATTCGCAAGAAATCGAATCGCACCTGGAGCGGGTACTGAAAATTGCGGGCGTGAGCGATGTGGTGATGACCAACGATCCGCTGGATCCAGCCGAAGCCCCGCTCTGGGAGGCCGGTGCAGCAGGGCGCCCGCGCATGCACCCCGTGCTGCGCTTGGACCGAATTCTGAATAAGTGGCACGAGCACTGGCCGGTGTTGGCGGCGAAAGGTTATGCAGTGGACGCCGACGTTTCCGGCGGGAGTGCGGCTGAAGTGCGGCGATTCCTGGCTGATTGGTGCGGCCGCATGCAGCCCGTTTATATGGCGGTCTCGCTGCCGGACTCGTTCCAATATCCGGAAGAGAGCGTCCGCGCGAAGTTGCTGCGCGAGGCGGTATTGCCATGCTGCCGCGAATTTGAGATTCCGCTTTCGCTGATGATCGGCGTGAGATATCAGGTGAATCCGGAACTGCGATTGGCGGGGGACGGATCGGGCCGGGCCGACTTACGGGCGCTGGAAAACATCTGCCGCGACTTCCCTGAGAATCGCTTCCTGGTTAGCGTGTTGAGCCGCGAGAATCAGCATGAGCTTTGCGTTTATGCACGGAAATTCAGCAACCTGCTTCCGTTTGGATGCTGGTGGTTTCTGAATAATCCGTCGGTGGTGGAAGAGATCACGAAGGAGCGGCTGGAGATGCTTGGGACCAGTTTCATTCCACAACATTCCGATGCACGCGTGCTGGAGCAGGTGATTTACAAGTGGCGCAACACCAGGAGGACGATGACCGCGATCCTGGCGAATACGTACCGGCTGCTGAGCGAGGATGGGCGGGGTGTGACGCGCGATGAGAT
>JANXXV010000454.1 GCA_025350445.1 Bryobacteraceae bacterium
GATCTCGCCGGCTTCGGCCTGTTAGGACTGCGGTCGCTGATCGCCGCCGAGGCCGCGCCGCCCAGTCTGTTAGCCCCTAAACAGCCGCACTTCGAACCAACGGTGAAGCGCATCATCTTCCTGTTCATGCACGGCGGCCCATCCAGCATCGACACCTTCGATCCCAAGCCGCGTCTCGACCACGACAACGGCAAACCCGTCCCCTTCAAGCGCGGCCTAACGTTTGGCGAAGACGCCGTCCGCGGCCTGATGAAATCCCCCTGGGCCTTCAAGCAACACGGCCAAAGCGGAATTCCCGTCAGCGAATTATTTCCCAACGTTGCCACTTGTGTAGACGATCTCTGCATCATCCGCTCCATGGTGGGCGATGGCGTGGACCACGGCGCCGCGCTGCTCCAACTGCACACCGGCATGTTTCAGTTCAAGCGGCCCAGCATGGGCAGTTGGGTTCTCTACGGCCTGGGGACCGAAAATCAAAACCTGCCCGGCTTCATCACCATCAAGCCTTCTCTGGGACACGGCGGCCAGAACAATTGGAGTTCCAGTTTCCTGCCCGGCGAATACCAGGGAACGGCCATCGGCAATTCCGGCATGAAGGTTTCCGAAGTGGAAAAGGAGCCCGTCCCGTATTTGGTCTCGAAAGGCCTGCCGCCGGACCAACAACGTTATGAGCTGGATATGTTGCAGAAGATGAACCGCCGCCACGCCGAGCTAAACGATCACGATCCCGATCTCGAGGCCCGCATCGGAGCCCTCGAACTAGCCTTCCGCATGCAGATCAAAGCACCCGAAGCCTTCGAGGTAGACAAGGAATCCGAAGCCACCAAGAAGCTCTACGGCCTGGACAATGAAATTACAAAGGACTTCGGCTGGCAGTGCCTTCTAGCCCGCCGTCTCTCCGAACGCGGCGTCCGGTTCGTGCAATGCTCCCACAGCTACAAATGGGATCAGCACGTCGACCTCTTCAAGCTGCATACCAGGAACGCAGCGGAAGTAGACAAGCCCATCGCCGGCCTGTTGAAGGATTTGAAAGCGCGCGGCCAGCTCAAAGACACACTGGTCATCTGGGGCGGGGAATTCGGCCGGACACCCTGGGCGCAAGGCACGGACGGGCGCGATCACAATCCCTACGGCTACACTATCTGGATGGCCGGAGCAGGCGTGAAACCCGGCTTCATCTACGGCGCAACCGACGAATTCGGCTACCACGCCGTTGAGAACCGCATGCACATTCACGATCTGCACGCCACCGTTCTGCACATGTTAGGGCTCGATCATCTGAAGCTGACTTATAAGTATGCGGGCCGCGACTTCCGCCTCACCGATGTAGCCGGAACCGTAGCCCCGGGGATCTTCGCCTGATATGAAATTCGCCATCGCCATCCTAGCCGCCGCTCCACTTTTTGCGCAAACGCCGGATCAGGAGTTCTTCGAAAAGAAAGTGCGCCCCATTTTCGTAGCGAATTGCTACACCTGTCACAGTCAGAAAATGCAGATGGGTGGCGTGAACTTATCCACCGGCGCCGGCGCAGTTCCGGATATCGTCTACCAAGCCCTCTCCTATTCGGCCAAGATAAAGATGCCCCCGTCCGGTAAACTTCCGGCCGATGACATAGCCACCGTGAAAGCATGGATAGACATGGGCGGCGTATGGCCGGCCGCCGCCAACACCACATCAGCCAAGAGCCCGATATCACCGGAGGCCCGTAAACATTGGTCCTTCCAGCCCATCAAAGACTACCAGCCGCCTCCAGTGAAGCGCGAAGCCTGGGTCAAGAGCCCGCTGGATCGTTTCATTCTAGCCAAGCTGGAAGAGAAAGGCCTCCAACCAGCCGCGCCTGCATCGAAGCTCACCCTCCTGCGCCGGGCCACTTACGACCTGACCGGTCTGCCCCCAACCATGCAGCAGATCGACGCATTTCTAGCCGATAAATCTCCCGATGCCTTTGCCGAAGTTGTGGACCGTCTGCTCGCCTCGCCGAAGTATGGCGAACGCTGGGGACGCAACTGGCTGGACGTAGCCCGCTTCGCCGAATCCACCGGCATGGACGAAGACAACGCCTATCCCCACGCCTGGCGCTACCGCGATTACGTGGTCGATGCCTTCAATCGGGACATGCCCTACGACCGCTTCGTCACCGAACAGATCGCCGGCGATCTAATCCCCACGGACGATCCGAAACTCCGCCGGCGCGGTCTGGTAGCCACCGGCTTTCTCGCCCTTGGACCCAGGCCTCTAGCGCAACAGGATCGTCTGCAAATGCTTTACGACGTAGTGGACGAACAGATCGACACCACCTCGAAAGCATTCCTCGGCCTCACTGTCTCCTGCGCGCGATGCCACGATCATAAGTTCGATCCCATCCTCACCAAAGACTATTACTCGCTGGCCTCCGTCTTCGCCAGCACCACCGCGTTCCGCAATCAGGGACGCCCCGGCTCCATCTCCTACATGTGGTACGCGCCGCTCGACCCAGCGGCTTACGATCGGTATCAGTCGCATCGCGCCACCATGCTAGGCAAGCAACTGGAAATGGAGGACGCTCTTTCCGAAGATCTCGGGCGCGAGAACGCCGCGCTCCGTCCCAGGATCGCTGAGTTTCTAACAGCCGCCTGGAAGGTAAAGTTCCAGGGCGCATCGCCAGACAAGGCAATCGGCAAATGGGTATCGTGGTTACAATCAGGCGCGCCGTATCTGAAGGAGTGGTTCGAAGCGAACGAAGCCAACATCGCGGAAGTATCCCGCAAGTATCAGGACGCTTACATAAAGACCGCCGAAAAATGGGATAGCTCTCTCGAAAAATGGCGCGGGCACTTCGCCAAGGACGCGCTCCAGGGCCGCGATGTCCCGGCGCGCCCCAAGTTCGAAGCGGAAAACGATCCCTTCTTTGAAGCAGCCACTTTCCACGGCGGCCCCATGGAGTTGCCCGATAGCCCGCGCCTCGTAGTCCTGCGCAAAGAATTCGAGAAACTCGAAAAGTCGCTCCCCGAAGCACCCGCCATGGCCAGCGCCGTCAACGACGGAATTCCGGTCGATCAGAAAGTCTTCGTCCGCGGAGACTATCACAACCCCGGCGAACCCGTGGCCAAACAGTTCCCCATCGTGCTGGCGGGCGAATCGCAGCCGCCCGTTAAGCAAGGCAGCGGCCGGCTCGAAATGGCCCAATGGCTAACCTCGCCGGACAACCCCCTGACGGCCCGCGTGATGGTCAACCGCATCTGGCAATGGCACTTCGGCGAAGCACTGATGCGCACGCCGAACAACTGGGGCAAGATGGGCGAGAAGCCCACTCACCCAGAACTCCTCGATTACCTCGCGAAGCAGTTCGTCGCGGGCGGCTGGTCCATCAAAGCGATGCACCGCCAAATCATGCTCTCCAGCACCTATCAAATGAGCAGCAAGGCCTCAAAGGAAGACCCGCCCAATCGCCTCTGGACCCGCTTTAACAGAACGCGTATGTCAGTCGAGGAAATTCGCGACAGCCTGCTGGCGATCGATGGCTCACTGGATCCAACCATGGGCGGCAACACCGCGGCCCCGGGAAAATCGAAAAAGTCCAAGACCGATCCGGACGCCATGAAACGCAGAACGCTCTACATCCCGGTCAATCGAGGCAGCATCCCCAACCTGCTGGCGACCTTTGACTTCGGAGATGCCACAACTTCCAACGAAGGCCGCCCCCGCACGAACGTAGCGCCCCAGGCGCTCTTCATGATGAACAGCAGCTTCGTAATCGCCAGATCCCAAGGCTTCTCTAAAAAGCTCTTGGACGACGATAAACGAACCGATGCGGAACGCATCGAGCAAGCATACTTAATAGCGCTAACCAGAAGGCCGGACCCGGCGGAAGTAGACAACGCCCTAACCTACCTGGCCAACATGGAAAAGAAAGTAGCCACCCCGGAGGCCCATCGGATTGCCTGGGAAAGCTTCTGCCACGTCCTACTATCCTCAAACGAGTTCCTCTACCTGAACTAGAACCCAGGAGGGCGGGCCCCCAGGCCCGCGCGCGACCCCCTGGTCGCGCCACAAGTGTCATAATCCCCTGATGGCAGTCCGTTTGAAGGACATCGCGCGCGAACTCGGTGTGTCGGTAGTGACGGTGTCCAAAGTTCTCCGGGACCACCCGGACATCAGCGCCGAAACGAAAACCCGCATACTCCAGCGGATGAAGGAACTGGACTACCGCCCAAACCTGGCAGCCCGGGCGCTAGTCACGGGCCGCACCCATGTAATAGGGCTGGTAGTCCCTGACTTGGTGCAGCCGTTCTTCGCGTTGATAGCCAGCGGCCTGTCCCGAGCCCTTAGAAAAAACGGCTACAACCTGGTGATCTCCTCCTCCGAAGAAGACCCGGACTTCGAGCAGAAGGAAATCGACCAGTTGCTTAGCCGAAACGTGGACGCCCTGGTGGTAGCCTCCGCCCAGAGGACCGAAGAAAGCTTTCGCCGGATAGCGGACCAGCAAACGCCCTACGTTCTCGTAGACAGACGCTTCGCTGGCCTGCCTGCCAACTTCGTCGGCATGGACGACGAATCGCTAGGCCGAATGGGCACGGGCCATTTGGCCGCCGTGGGCTGCCGGCGTATTGCGCACATCTGCGGACCTATGGTGAGCACCGCCCTCGGAAGAGTGGCCGGATACCGCCGCGCCCTCAGTGATTGTGGAATGCGCCCCGAGGCAGAGTATCTGATCGCGTTGAACCAAGGCGAAGAGGCGAACGAAAAGAGCGGCCATGAAGCCATGCGCAAACTGCTTAGCCTGATACCGCTGCCGGACGGCGTCTTCTGTTATAACGACTCAACGGCAATGGGTGCGATGCAGGCGATCCTCGAAGCCGGACTCAGCATCCCGCAAGACATCGCCCTCGTGGGATGCGGCAATGCGCACTACGCCGAGTTCCTGAAGGTCCCGCTGACCAGCGTGGATCAGGTGAGTGAACAGATCGGCGGGCGGGCGGCGGACCTGGTGCTCTCTGTCATCCAGGCTAAGGGCTCCGAACCGCCCAAGTCGGTGCTTCTGGAGCCGGGACTGGTAGTCCGGGCATCCAGCCGCCGGGTTTAGTAAGACGCACAGGAAGTGAAAATTGCTGTACCCGGAGCGGTACTGATACTCACCGCGGCAGCGCGGCTGCCGGCGCAAGAAGTGCCCGCGGCCAACGCGGCCGGCAGATTAGCCGCCGCCGCGGCGCCTCACCTTCGACTTAGCCGCGTGATGACGGGCTCCCGCCACCGGGCTTGCAAAATCTCCGGGCCGCTGTCCAAGCGCCTGACGGACGAAGCCCAGCTTCGGGAGCCGGGTTGCTGTCTTGATACTGTTCCCTCTTGTCGAGCCCTAAGAGATAACGCCTTTTCGGACCGCGTACAGAATCAGCTCCGGCGTACCATGCAGATTCAGTTTCTGCAAAATATTACTGCGATGAGTCTCCACCGTGTAGAGACTCAAATTCAACCTTGTAGCTGTCTCTTTGTTCGACTTCCCCTCAGCCAGAAGCTGCAGGACTTCCCGCTCCCGCGCCGTCAGCAGCTCGTAGCTATCTTCTACGCCGCGCTGCTGCAATTGACGCATGTAGTCTTCCACCATCATCTTGCTGATGGCCGGGCTGAAGAACGCCTTGCCGTCGTGAACCGCGAGGATCGCATTGATCAGATCCGCTTCCGGTGAGTCCTTCAACAAGTAGCCGCGCGCACCGGACTTCAACGCGCGCAGTACGTAACTTTCGTCGGAGTGCATGCTCAGAATCACCACCGCCGTGTCCGGCCGCTTCGCAGTGATTTGGCGCGTAGCTTCAATTCCATTCAGATTCGGCATAGCGATGTCGATCACCGCGACGTCCGGAGAATGCGATTCGGCAAGGTCGATGGCCTGGCGTCCGTCGCCAGCCTCCGCCACCACTTGAAATCCGGGCTGCCGCTCCAGAAGAACCCGCAGGCCGGATCGCATCACCGTATGGTCGTCCGCCAATAGTATCCGGATCGGTTTCATCTTACGCGCGCTCCAGAGGAAGTGAGACGGCAATCAGCGTTCCCCGCCCCGGCGCTGAATCGAGCTCGAAGCTGCCGCCCAGATGCGTCACCCGCTCCTCCATTCCCAATAGCCCCAAGCCCCGGTGCAGGTCGGGCTGAAAGCCGTTGCCGTCATCTTGTATCGATAGCATCAAGTGCTCTTCCCCCTGCCGCACGATAATCCTCACCGTCTTTGCCCGGGCATGCCGCGCACAGTTGTTAAGCGCCTCCTGCACCACGCGGTAGACGCAGGTCTTGTACTGCTCCGGCAGATCGTCGGACACGCCTTCCACCGCCACGTCCACCTGCATTCCAGTGCGTTTCGAGGCTTCGCGCGCCTGCCACTGCAGCGCCGGAACCAGACCCAGATCGTCCAGCATACTGGGACGCAGCAGCAGCGTGATGTTTCGAACCACGCCCACGGTGTTCTCCGCCAGTTTGCGGATTCCTTCTACATGCGGCTTCAGCTCTGCGCCGGCCGAAGCCGGGATGGCCGCCGATAAATTGCTCAAACCAACCAACACCGCGGAAAGCGACTGGCCCACTTCGTCATGCAGCTCCCGCGAGATCGAACGCCGTTCGGTTTCCTGCGCCTCCACCAATCGCGCCGACAGATCTTTCAACTCGCTTCGCGACCGGACGGATTCCCGCTCCAACCCAAGAATCTTGCGAATGCTGAAAGCAGCCAGCACCAAGCCCAATCCCAGCGTCACGAACACAGTACTTCCCAGGCGCACTTGAAACTGCGTGAACAGGCTGGCGACCTGTGCGCTTCCGCTATCCAACTGCCGTTCGTTTACGCCTGCGATCTGGTCCGCAATACTCAACATAGCCAGGCGGCGCGGCAGCACTTCATCACGAAGAAACTCGAAGCCAAGCCCGCGCCGCTGCTCCACGTTCCACCGCAGTGCGGGTTCCAGCACGCGCCAATAGTCCCCGAGTTCCCGTTCCAGCGTTCGGTATGGCCGCCTTTCGTCCTCACGCAACATTTCGGAATAGGATTGCAGCGCGGCGTCCATGTCCTGCCGCGTTTTCTCCAGACTGCCGCGGTGCCTGGCCGCATTCCGCGGCTCCGGCTCCAGGATATAGTCGCGCACATACGTGCCGGAAAGATACACATCGGACCGGATCTGATTCAACAGCCGGTTGCGATTCAGAAAGTCGCGGCGGATGGCGTCGTTGCGCCGCTGGATCTCGCGGAGCAACCGCATGGCGTCAATGCCGGCGAAGGCCATCAGCACCAGCAGGCCGCCAAAACCGGCGATCAGGATAAATCGGGAGTTCCGCAACATCCAGCCCCTCTATCCTATGTCGTATGATGCGGAACATGGACAGGCGCACATTTCTCGGCGGTCTCTTGGGAGTTGCAACAACAACAAACGGCGCCCAGCGGCGTCCTCCGAACATCCTTCTCGTCTTCTCCGACGATCACGCGTTCCAAGCGATCTCAGCCTATGGGCGCGGCCTGAACCATACGCCGAACATCGACCGCATAGGGCGCGAAGGCATGCGCTTCGACAACTGCCTGGTGACCAATTCCATCTGCGCCCCCAGCCGCGCCGTGGTGCTCACGGGCAAGTATAGTCACTTGAATGGATTGCTCGACAACCGGCAAACTTTCAACGGCGCGCAGCAAACCATGCCCAAGCTGCTGCAATCCGCCGGCTACCAAACCGCCATCATTGGCAAGTGGCATCTGAAGTCGGACCCCACCGGTTTCGACCATTGGGAAGTGCTGCCCGGCCAGGGCAATTACTACAACCCCGACTTCCTTACCCCGGCCGGCAAGCACCGGCGCGAAGGATATGTCACCGATCTGATCACCGATCTTTCGCTCGATTGGCTGAAGACCGGGCGCGATCCGGCGAAGCCGTTCCTGCTGATGTGCCAGCACAAAGCGCCACATCGCAACTGGATGCCTGCGCCGGAGAAACTCGAGCTGTATGAAGACGTGAAGTTCCCGGAACCGCCCAACCTGTTCGACGATTACGAACACCGCGCCTCGCCAGCCCACCAGCAGGAGATGGAGATCGGCCGTCACATGACGCCGATGGCCGATTTGAAGATCGTGCCACCCGGGGGCGCGGCGGACTCGCCTGACTACCAGCATTATCTCGCCGAGTACAACCGCATGAACGCTGAGCAGAAGCGCATGTGGGATGCCTCCTACCGGCCCCGCAACGAAGCGTTCTTCAAGGCCAATCCTCAAGGCAAGGACCTGGTTCGCTGGAAGTATCAACGCTACATGCAGGATTATCTGCGCTGCATCGCCAGCGTGGACGACAGCGTAGGCCGCCTGCTGCGTCATTTGGACGCGGCGAATCTGGCGGACAACACCATCGTCATCTACGCTTCCGACCAGGGCTTCTACCTGGGTGAGCATGGCTGGTTCGATAAGCGATGGATGTACGAGGAGTCGATCCGCACGCCGCTGCTGATCCGTTGGCCCGGAGTCGCCGCGCCTGGATCGGTAAGCGCGAAAATGACGGCGAACCTCGACTTTCCCGAAACGTTTCTGGAAGCAGCGGGCGTGCCGGCGCCATCCGATATGCAAGGCAGATCCATGGTGCCGCTACTGCGCGGACAAACTCCCGCCGATTGGCGCAAATCGTTCTACTATCACTATTACGAGAAGGCCGAACACAATGTGGCCCGTCACTACGGCGTGCGGACTGACCGTTACACGTTGATTCACTTCTACCAGTCGAACGAGTGGGAGCTATTCGATCGTCAGAACGACCCGCGGCAGATGCGCAGCGTTTACACGGACGCGGGCTACGCGACGGTCGTGGCGGAGTTGAAAACTGAACTGGCCCGCTTGCGGAAGGAGTTGAAGGTGCCGGATAAAGACCCGGACATGCAATAGTGCGCGGAACCTTCTAAACGAAATCAGGCCGGGGCTCGTCAACTCTATGCGAAGCCTATGAGACAAATCTTACTGCTGGCAATCTTCCCGCTCTGCGCCGCTGCCCAAACGCCCTCGCAGCCACCCACATTGATCCGGTTGATTCGCAATGGCTCGATCAAGCCGTATAGCTCCACCCGAGCGCCTGTCACTCTTTTCGGCATGAAGTCGATCTCCGGCTTCCATGAAACTTGGATAATGGAGGCGCACGATTCCTTCGCCGGCATCGAGAATCTTGACAAGATAATCGGCAGCGTCCTGGAGGACGAAGCGTCCGCGCCGTCCAGAACGATGATCGCGCTGTATCGTCCCGGCTTGAGCTACCGGCCGGACCAGGCGAGCCGGATGTATCCGAAGGCGCGCTATTTTCAAGTGTCCATCTACCGGATCAGCCCTGGCGCCGACGGGGATTTCGCGGAGTTGGTTAGGTTGCGGCGGCAGAGCTTGGACAGCCTCAATCTGAACCGGCCCGATGTCGCCTACCAGGTGATCTCTGGCGCTGAATCGGGCACGTATGTCTTTCTTGGTCCGCTCGTCTCCCTGTCCACGCTCGATAGCGGCTTGGCCAGTTCGCCGATTTATGCGGATGGCGTCGTGGATGCAAGCATGGAAGCGCGCCGGAAGATAGCCGCCGATGGCCAGATGAGCCGTGAGAATCTGCTTTTCCGGATCGACCCCGGAATTAGCAACGTCTCGGACGAGTTCGCAGCCGAAGAGTCCGAATTCTGGCATGGGAAGAAGAAGCCCTAGCTTGCCACCCAAGCCCCAACGATAGTACCCTTGCAAAGTGGGCAAAGAAAAGGCGAAGGGCGTCGCGAACTTATCACTCGGATTTCCCGAGTTCTCCGAACAACGGGCGCTGGCGCGCGGAGCCAACATCGAATCCGCCGTGGTCCGCTTTCAGGAATGGATGGAGGCCGACAACTCGCCTATACGCGCCATCCGCCACATTCCCGCGCGCGCCTCCCAATCCGTTGACATCCCTGATCTGGTCGATCTGAAGTTGCGCAACGCGCTAATCGGCCGCGGCATCCACCAGCTATACACGCATCAGGCCGATGCGCTGGAAGCAGTGGAGGCCGGACGTAACGTAGTGATTGTCACACCGACGGCCAGCGGCAAGACGCTCTGCTACAACCTTCCGGTCCTCAATCGCCTGCTCGCCGAACCCGGCGCCCGCGCCATGTACCTGTTCCCCACCAAGGCCCTGGCCGAAGATCAGCTTCACGAATTCCAGGCAGCCGTGGATGCAATGGGCTCCGATATCCGTGCGTTCACCTACGACGGCGACACGCCTCAGGACGCACGCAAAGCGATCCGCGAGCGGGCCAACGTAGTGTTGACCAATCCCGACATGCTGCACAGCGGGATTCTGCCGCACCACACAAAATGGGCGAAATGTTTTGAGAATCTGCGCTACTTCGTCATCGACGAACTGCATTACTATCGCGGCGTCTATGGCAGTCACCTGGCGAATTTGATCCGGCGGCTGAAGCGCGTCTGCGAATTCTACGGCTCCTCGCCGCAGTTCATCTGCTGCTCCGCCACCATCGCCAATCCCAGGGAATTAGCCCAGGCGCTGACCGGGAAAGAGTTCGACCTGGTGGACCGCAACGGCGCACCCAGCGGCGAGAAGTATTTCGTTTTTTACAATCCGCCCGTAGTGAACCGCGAACTTGGAATCCGGCGCAGCTATCTGCATGAGACGCGCCGCATCGCGCTCGAATTTATAGACCGTCAGCAGCAGACGCTGGTCTTCGCCAACAACCGCCTGGCCACCGAGATTCTCATTACCTATTTGAAGGAAGCCTGCGAACGCCGCAAGATGGCGCCGGAAATGATTCGGGGCTATCGCGGCGGCTATCTGCCAAAGGAGCGCCGCGAGATCGAGCGCCGCCTGCGCGAGGGCGATATCCGCGCCGTAGTGGCGACGAACGCCCTGGAACTCGGTATCGACATCGGATCGCTCGATGCGGTCGTGATGGCGGGCTATCCCGGAACCATCGCCTCCACACTCCAGCGCGCCGGCCGCGCGGGCCGCCGCCAGACCACATCGTTGGCCGTCCTGGTCGCATCCAGCGCGCCGCTCGATCAATATATAGTGGAGCACCCGGACTACTTCTTCACCCGTTCCCCGGAACACGCTCATATTAATCCTGACAATCTGGAGATCGCCCTCAATCACCTTCGCTGCGCCGCTTTCGAGCTGCCGATTCGCGACGACGAGAAGTTCGGCCCGCACGACACCGGCGAGCTTTGCAGGTTTCTGGAAGAGACCGGCTTCCTGCACCACTCGGCGGGCGCGTGGCACTGGACTTCCGACACCTACCCCGCGGACGCGGTAAGCCTGCGCGCCGTCAGCAGCGACAACTTTGTAGTGATCGACATCACCGGCGATCATAAAGTAATCGCGGACGTCTCGTTTCCCACCGCGCTCACGGCGCTGCACGAGAAAGCCATCTATCTGCACGAAGCCCGGCAATTCCAAGTTGAGCGCTTCGATTATGAAGGCCGCAAGGCGTACGTCCGGCAGGTGGATTGCGACTACTTCACCGACGCCATCGATTACACGCAAGTGAAGGTCCTGGAAGAATTCGAATCGCGCCCTCTGGCCGGCGCCGGTGCCGTACATGGCGAAGTGCGCGTGAACCGGCAAGTGGTGGGCTGGAAGAAGATCAAATTCTTTACTCTGGAAAACGTGGGTTCGGGTCACCTTTCCATGCCGGAGCAGGAGATGCACACCACCGCGTTCTGGCTGCACTTCCCGGCGTCGTTCCTGGCGAAGTTTCCCGGTCTGACGCCTACCGAAAAGCAGAGCGGGCTGGTGGGTCTGGGGAATGCCTTACAGACGGTGGCGTCGTTACTGTTGATGTGCGATCCGCGCGACTTGGGCGTGTCCCTCACGGAGGAGATCGCGCAGGGGCTCCAGGCGTTTGAGCCGAACTTGTACCTGTACGACGCCTACCCCGGCGGCATCGGCCAGAGCGCGCCACTCTTCCACTTGACCTCGAAGTTGCTGGCGCACACCGCGGACTTGCTGGCGCAGTGTCCGTGTGAAGCCGGTTGCCCCAGTTGCGTGGGCCCGGTGGGGGAAGTGGGCGAACGCGGCAAGGAAGCGGCGGCGGCGTTTCTTGCCGCCATGCAATTGTAACTAAATTCTTTCGCCCGGACGTTTACATTTCAGCCGGTTCCGGCGTCTAACTATTGCGTGAGCATGCGCGGTTAGCTGAATCCTTGTCTGAAACGCGCATGTTACGATAAAAGTTCCGAACATTTCCCGGTTTCTATGCGTATGAACCGAGCGGGGGACGGTGTATTTTTGTGAAGAGAAAATGGAAAATCCTCGCCGGCGTCGTAGGTCTGCTCGTGATTTCGGGCGGAGCCTACGCGGGCTATCGATACAATCAGCGTGGAATCGTAACGGTTCAAACCGGAAGGGCTGTCCGCCAGGACCTGACTGCCGTAGTAACCGCCTCGGGTGAGATTAAACCGCTTAAATACATCAACATTGGTGCAAACGCGATGGGCCGGTTGATCGACATCTACGTTAAGGAAGGCGACAAGGTCGCGAAAAACCAGGTGGTTGCCCGGCTGGAATCCATTCAAGCACAAGCCGACGTTGCCGCCCAGCGCGCGGCAGTCAGTTCCTCGCAGGCGGATTCGGCAGCCAGCGAGGCGGGGCTGAAAGCAGCAGATGAGAATATTACTACCGCGCAGGCCACGGTAGAACGAAACAAGGCGGATCTGCAGCGGATGAAGATCGATTTCGACCGTTCGACAGAACTGTACAACAACAAGTTGGTCGCCCGTCAGGATTACGACCAGAAGAAATCGCTGTACGACGCCCAGTTGGCCGGGGTCAGGGAAGCCGAGGCGCGTGTGTCCCAGGCGCGCGCACAGCGGGCGCAACTGGCGGCCCAACTGAACTCGTCCCAGCGGCGGATTACACAAATGGATGCGAATCTTCGCCGGGCTGCCGATATCCTCGATAAGTTTTCGGCATACTCCCCGATCAACGGCGTGGTCACCAACCTGCCGGTCCGCGTGGGCGAAACCATGGTTATCGGTATCCAAAATTCGCCGGGCAGCACGCTCATGACCATCGCCGACATGTCTGTGATTACGGCCGAAGTCAAGGTGGATGAAACCGACATCGTCAACGTCCGCCTCGATCAGGTTGCCGACATCACCATTGACGCCATTCCGGGCCGCACCTTCAAAGGACATGTGATCGAGATCGGCAACACCGCGATCCTCCGGTCCACCGGACTGGCCGCTTCGCAAAGCGCTATCTCCAGCCAGGAAGCGAAAGATTTCAAAGTGGTAATCGCCATGGACAATCCGCCTGACGAGATTCGGCCCGGACTTTCCTGCACCTCTAAAATTGTCACCGCCACCCGCCAGAAAGCACTCACCATTCCGATTCAGGCGCTTACGGTCCGCCAGAAGGGCGATCTGGAGCCCGAGAAGAAAGGCGAAAAGGATAAGAATAACAACGCGCCGCTCGACCCTGTGGCGGAGAAGGCCCGCAAGGAAGAGATTCAGGGCGTTTTCGTCATCAACGCCGAGAAGGCGGAGTTTCGCAAGGTGGAGACCGGCATCACCGGCGCTACCGATATCGAAGTGCTCACCGGCCTCAAGGACGGCGACGAACTGATCACCGGCAGTTACAAGGTGATCCGCACGCTGCGCAACGAGACCAAGGTCAAGGTCGACAACAAGGCTCCGGTCAAGACCGAATCGTAAGATAATCTGGAGCATAAACCATGGCACAAGCAGTGGAAACCCTATCGCCCGCCGAACGCGGCGCCCAACTGAAAAGGGACGGCGTCGTTATCCGCACCTACGACCTCTGGAAAACCTATATCATGGGCGACCAGGAAATCAACGCGGTTTCGGGCGTGAGCATCGAGATCCGGCGCGGCGAATACGTCGCCATCATGGGCCCTTCCGGAAGCGGAAAGTCCACGCTGATGAACCTCATCGGATGCCTGGACAGTCCATCCAAGGGCGACTATTACATCAATGGAAGTCTGGTTAGTTCTATGTCGGACGACCAACTGGCCCAAATCCGCAACAAGGAAATTGGATTTGTGTTTCAGACGTTCAATCTCCTATCCCGTGCCACGGCACTTCATAACGTGGAGCTTCCACTGATTTATGCGGGCGTTAACTCGGACGAGCGGATTCGGCGCGCCGAAAGAGCATTGACTCAGGTGGATCTGGCCCAACGCATGCACCATAAGCCGAATGAGCTCTCCGGCGGCCAACGCCAGCGCGTTGCCATCGCCAGAGCGCTGGTGAACGATCCTTCCATTCTGCTGGCCGACGAGCCGACCGGAAACCTGGATAGCGCCACCGGCGTTGAGATCATGGCGCTGTTTGAACGCCTCCACCAGCAGGGCAATACCATCATTGTGGTAACCCACGAGCACGATATTGCCATGCACGCTCACCGCATCATTTTCGTTCGCGATGGTAAGGTGGCCAAAGACGAAAAAGTGGAAAGGTAAGATTCACGACAGATCGATTCTCCTAGAGTTGCAGAACTCTAGGGGCTAAACCTCAAACCGACCCTGAGCAAACCCTTAGTACCTCTCTGTATGTTTCCGAAAGTATGAAGTAAATGCTTCATTCTGCCGATCAAAAACGGGAGGGGGAACTGTGAGCGATTGTCTGCATTGCGGTAAGCAATTGGCTCCTCTGAAAACGTTTGCCCGTTCGGCGCAATTTTGTTCGGATGAGCACCGGCAGCGCTATCAGGATGATTCCAATCGGCTTGCGCTTGACCGTTTGTTACAGGCAAAAGATAAGAAACAGGGTAGGAGACAACCTGCCGCAGGCCGGGGACCGGTGGATGCGGAAGGTTCCGCGCCTCCCCCGCCGGAGATGCCGTTCCTAATGCAAAACCCGGGTCAACCGCTCGCTGTTCGTCGTAGGCCGGCGGGCAACACCGCGCCCATTTGGCGTGCCAGCGCCACTCTTTTTCCGCGTGTTCCACAGTTGGAGTCCAATTCCATCTTCAGTACTTCGCCACCGGCAATCGCGCGGCAGGCATTTCAAGATGTTTCGGGGATTGCGCTGGGAATAGCCCCAGGTGGAGGCGGAGGTTCGCAGTCCTTGTCCGCCAGTATTCTCGTGGTACCGCACCAAATCTTAAAGGCCGAACAGCCTTTGTCCCGTACTCAATCCATAGTGACCGATTCGGCTGCATCGAAGTCCTCGATGCTCAACTACACCGGATCGAACGTGATCGGGGATGGGGCAAGAAGTGAGCAAACCTTGAGTGAGTTCAATCTGGATCAAAAACCGCAAAACCAATTTCGGCTTGCTCCCAGGGAGCAGGCTGGACCAAAGTTCCCCATGGCCGGGCCGATGGATAGCCGTGACTTCCTGCAACTGGGGGAAGGCAACGTGCCACTTGAGCCGTACAGCCTGGATGTCCTCCATTTTCCCGCCGGGCTCTGCTTGGACGAGTTAACGCTCGCAACGCTGACAACCACGGGATTTGAGGGGCTGGACGACCTGATCGCCGAACATGCTCCTCCCCCGGCTGAGCTGATGGCGGAACCGGAGCCCGAGCCGGAGCTGGTGGCGGCCCCCGCGCGCCTTCGCACCGCGTTCCTTCCTGTAGCTTCGAAGCCGGCCGTCCCCGCTCACGCGAAGATCATCCAAGGCTATCCGCCGCTGCCTACCGCCGCGCGGGCAGCAGAGGGCGATCCGGTTTTCGACGTGAAGCCGCTCCGGCCGCGAATGGTGCCCGGCCCAAATCCGAATGCAGCGAAGCCGGTGGCCGCACAGCCGGTGGCCGCGGCAACACCTGTAGCAACACCGGTAGCCAAACCCGCTGCCCCCGCCATCAGCCCCGTAGCGACACCAGTTCGGGCTACGCCGATCATCCAGCGGCCCCTCCAGGTTACTCCGGTGGTCACTGCGCCCGTAGTCAGTCGGCCTTCCCAAACTATCTCAGCGCCTCCGGTATCACAGCCCGTGTCACAGCCAGCCAAGGCGCCTGCGGTAAAGCCCGCGCCTTTCGCTCCTCCTGCACCGGCGCCGCGGCTTGTCCCGCAACCGACGGTTACGGTAAAACCTCCGGTTGCTCCCACTGTTACCGTCAGGCCAGCGGCGGCAGCAAGCGTCGCCGCGCCGTCTGTCCCTGCGGAAAAACCGGCCGCACCTCCAACAATCGAGCCGGCCCCAAAGCCGGCGGCTGCCGCGGCGCCCCCCGCTCCCGAGAAACCGAAGATCAGTGTCCGTCCGGCCTCGACGCCCGCAGTCGCGCTGGCGCCCGCCCCTTCAATCGAACGCGATAAACGTCCGGCTCAACGTCCGTTGCCCAGCGCTCCAAGCCGGCCCGCCATGGCCGCCCGGGATGGGAATGCCCTGACCGCGGAACGGCCTGAGCCGGAAATTGCTCCGGCGCCGGCGCCGCAGCTCAAGCCAAAGCTGATGCCCATCCGCAAGAGCGAACCGGCTTACACCTCTACTGTGGCCGTTGAGGACTTTCCCACTCTCGGCATGCATCAAATGGAGCCATCCCCCCTCGGAAGGTTCTGGGCCAATTCCACCAAGCCGGTGAAATCCGCAGCCGTGACGGCTGCGGCGGCGGTCATTTTAACCGTCGGCTACTTCGTTTTCAGGCCCAGCCAGTCGTCCGAACAGGCATACGTTCCCGGGCCAACCGCAATCAGCGAAGGGAGTGCTCCGGGCATGGGGATCGGGGGTGGTGGCTGGACCACCAACTGGGGTGCGGACGCTCCGGTAAACAAGGGCAAACAGATTTCTCTGTTCCGTCCCTCAATGTCGATGACCGATTATCGTTTCGAATTCCGCGGCCAGATTGAAAAGAAGGCGGTCGGCTGGATCTTCCGGGCGGCTAATTCGAAGAACTATCACGTGGCGAAGATCGAAATCATCAAACCCGGCTTGAATCCCATCGTGGCGCTTATCAAATACTCTGTAATCAAAGGCGTAGAGGGAACCCACACGCAAGTCATGTTGCCCAGTGACTTCAAAATGGACACCGCCTACCGGGTGCGCATGGACGTAAAGGGTAACAAATTCACCACCTATATCCAGGACAAGCTGGTCGACTATTGGAGCGACGATCAAATTAAGACCGGCGGCGCCGGGTTCTACACAGCACAGGGCGAACGGGCTCAAATCCGGTCGTCTCAAATTGCCTATATTGGCGCGAACTAGCGGAACAGGAAAATACCATGGCAGAAAACGACAACGAATGGTTATGGTTTGACGAAGACGAGCCGGTCCAGACGCCGATCCGGATGGACGACGCTTCTCCGAAAATGGATAAGGCGGCGGTTTCCGCGGTGGAGGTTGTAAGGGCTGTACCGCTCCACCTGCAAGGCAAGAGCGGCGAAGCGATTGAAGAGTTGAAACGCGGCCTGCAAAAAGGTCTGTTTCTTTCCGAAATCTACTCCACTCTGGCGCAGATCTATTTCGAGACGCAAAGATACCAGGAAGCGGCCGATACCTATTCCAAGCTGGCCGGCGCCGAACCGAAGCACCGCACAGTCCACTACAACCTGGCGGTCTGCCTTGAGAAACTGGGCAGGACTCAGGAAGCGGCCGACGCGTTCCGCAGGGCGTTGGAATTCGACTCCAAGCGATCCGATGCCCGTCTGGGGCTGGCGGTATGCCAGTTACGCCTGAAGCAACCGGAGCTGGCCGCGGATCATTTCGATCAGTACCTGGCCACCAACGCCGAGAGCGAAACGGGGCAATTCGGGAAGGCGATTTGCGCCCATATGCTGAACCATTTCGACGAGGCCGCCGCTGGATACAAGAAGATCCTCGCGAATAAACCCAACTCGCCCGCCGCCCTGGCAAATCTGGTATCGCTTGGGTTGGCCGGTAAAGACTTCGGCATGGTGCGCGAGTATGCGGATAAGCTGCTCAAGGTGCAGCCGATGGCGCGCGTTGCGCTGGAAGGTCTGGCCGCGGCCGCGCTGGCGTCGGGCAAGTTCGACGTGGCGGTACAGCACTGCGCCGAACTGGTGAAGACCGCCCCCGATTCGTTTGAAGCGCAGTACAATCTCGGAGTCGCCTGCCAGAAGCTGGGGCGTCTCGACCAGGCGGTCCGCGCCTATTCCGAAGCTATCCGCATCAATCCGAATTCCGAACAGGCACAGGCAAACCTGGGCGTCGTCCTGCAGGAAAAGGGCGATGCGGCGGGCGCGCGCAGCGCCTACGAACGGGCCCTTCAAATCGCTCCGGACCTCTCGGCCGCCCTGTGGAACATGGCACTGCTGGCCGATCAGCGCGGGGACGACGAGGAAGCCGCAATCCTTTACTCGGAAGCGGTAGCGAAGAAGCCCGATTGGGAGGAAGCATGGTTCCGCCTGGGCTACATTCAACTGCAACAGGGCGAGTACCCGGCCAGTATCGAAGCCTTCAACGAGTGCCTGAAGAAGCGCACCGATTGGGCCGACGCGCACCTGAACCTGGGCTTGGCCTACTGGTGGGCGGGCGAGCGCGAATCAGCGCGAAGTTCGCTTGAAAAGGCGTATTCCACTCAGCCTTCGTCCGTGGAAACGCTCAGGAGTCTGACGGCGCTTACCGTGGAACTGGGCGACCTAAAGAAGGCGCAGGACTACCAGGCGAAACTCAACAAACTCGGCGACCGGAGTCCGGAACTCAGTTACAATTTCGGCATCGCATTCCAGGAAGCAAGGCGTTTCGAAGACGCCGCCAAAGCCTACCGCGAAGCCATCGGCATCAATCCAACTTTCGCGGAGGCACACCTCAACCTTGGTCACGCTTTGAAAGAACTGGGGCAGGAACAGGAAGCCAAGGCCAGTTGGGAACTGGCCATCGCCACCAAGCCCGACCTCGCCAACGATTATTTCTAGAATTCTTCACCTGGCCGGGTTGCTGCGATCCTGTGCCGCGCCACAACCCGGGCTCCCTTCCGTCTTGGTAGCATGAAAATCCAGGGATGACCACACTCACAGTCCTCTATCAGCGGCTGGCCGCGGAGCAGCTGTTTCAGTCAACGTCGCTGAGTTCTACCGGCGCGTGTTGTAGGGTCATTCGCCAGCCCGATTCATTGCCGTCGCCGATATCGCGGTTCCGCGGGAACATCAGGCGGCGTTTCTGATTCAGGCCCCAGGCGGCCCCGTCTTGTTCCCTGACACGGATGCGAAGACCGCTCACGCCGGACGGCAAATTCAGAAGCAGAACTTCTACGCGGTGGTGGATCATAAATGGCCGCTCTGTCAATACCACGGCGAAGTGGTCAACCGCCTGGAATCGTTATCGCGCTGGATCGTAAATCACCCGCCCGGAACCATGTAGTGGAGGGCAGATGCCCGCGTCCGCGCTCCCGCCAAAACCTAAGCGGGAATTCCCTGGCACTTCACCGCGACAGCGTTAGTTGGAATCGGTTCGGAAGCAGGTTCCGCACGAAACCAGCGCGCCAAATCGTCATCGCTCACGCGCCGGCGGGCCATGATGACCCGCCGGTTGCGCAGTGCCCGATGAAGGCATCCCGCTAAATGCCAAAACGCCGGCAGGGACCGCGGCTCGCACACCAGACAGCCGCCCACCACCACCAGATCGCGGAGCGTGGCCGGCAGCCAGTACCGCCTGTAAATCCCCGAGGTGGAATTCTTAATGCGCATCAGGAACCGGTTCTTCACCGAGTGCATGTTGAGCACCGGCGGTACCGCGCGCCGGTTCCCCGCCACCACACTCCTGACGTGGTAGCCTACGGCCAAGGGCGAATACACGCAAGCCCATCCCAGCAGTTGCGCCCTCCAGGCCACATCGGCGTCCTCGCGGTAGGCGAAAAAGTCCGGGTCGAAAAATTCGCCCCCTTCCGAAATGTCGTCAATCATCGCGCGCCGGTACAAGGCAGCCGCGCCGCTGGCGCCGAAAACGTACTCCATTTCGCTAAACCGCTGACCGGCAGGTTCTTTCCAACCGCGATCGAAATGGCGCATCGCCGGCGTAAAGTAGATGCCAACAGAATCGATACGCGGCTCGGCGGGCGGCACCAGATCGGCCCCAATCGACAGTAGCCGTCCACAAACGCTGCCTGCCGATGGATCGATCCCGCCGGCGTCCACGATTTCCCGCACGAAGCCCGGCGCCAGGAAAACGTCTGGATTCAGGGTTAGCACCCATTCGCTGCAAGAGGCGGTAATAGCTTGGTTCTGCGCCGCCGCAAAGCCCAGATTCCGGTCGTTGTAAATGATCTGTATCCGCCCCGCAAACCGTGCCAGAACGTCTCTCGTACCGTCCGCGGAATCGTTATCCACCACCACCACGTCAAACGGAACCCCGGTTTGACGCAGCAGCGCATCCAGGCACGGCCCGATGAATCGCCGGCTGTTATAGGTCACAATCGTTACGGAAACTACGGTTTTCGCATTAGATCCTATGGGCATGCTGTAACAAAGACCCGGAAGCATGTGATTTGAACTACACTCAACGCAAGAGTATCGAAAATAAATCGAAAAAAAGTTTGACCGCTGTAGTTGGATCGGGTCTCTCGTGAATCTTTGCTAGTGAAGATGAGTAATGCCGCTTTATCCTCCCGGTGATGGAATTTTGGGACTTGCGCAACCAGAGCGCGCCGTGTCGGCGCTCCAGGATCAGGTGGCGAAATTGTTCGAGGAGGCGCGCGACGACGTCTATCGCTATCTGCTGATGCTTGGAGTACATCCACCACAGGCGCAGGAAGCCACGCAAGAGGCTTTTTTCCGTCTCTACGCCTCCATGAAGAAGGGCGAGGCGATTGAAAACCCCAGAGCCTGGGTATTCCGTGTGGCTCATAATCTTGGCCTGCGAATCCGGCAAAAGCAGAGTTCGCAGCAGCCGTTCGACCCGGAACTGGAAGCGCAAATCGCCGTTTCCGGTCCGGATGCCGAGCAGCGCCTTCTGGAGAACGAGCGATTGCAGCGGTTTCATCGCGCAGTGGAAGAGTTATCCGAACAGCAGCGCCGCTGCCTGTACCTGCGGCTGGAAGGAATGCGTTACCCGCAAATCGGGTCAATTTTAGGAATCAGCGCGTCCACGGTCGGCGAGTTTCTGCGCCGCGCCATGGTCCGGCTGAAGCGATTGCCGGAAGAGATGAAACGATGAGCGCGTCTCGAATGGATCATCGTCACGTAGAAGATGACGAGCTGATGCGATATGCCGATGGTGAACTGCCGGCCCGCAAGGCCCGCGAGGTCCGCTCTCACCTGGAGGCTTGCTGGCAATGCCGCGCCGGCCTTGAGGAGCTTCAAAAAGTTATTAGTGATTGCGTGCGCTACCGGAAGGATCTCCTTCAAGTCTACCTTCCTTCTCCGCCTGCACGTTGGGGGGACATTTACCGGGGATTCGCCGAAATTGACGCATCCCGGAATAGTGGCCCCCTCTTTCTTCGAATTCTAGAGTCTTTCCGGTGTCGGGTCACCGCCACCCCGCGGTGGGCAACGGCAACATTGGCTATTCTGCTGGCCGGCGCAATCTCGGTTGAGTTTCTGAAAACGCCATCGGTGCAAGCGGCCGAGCTGCTGCGCAAAGCCGCGGTAGCCGCGGATGGGCGCCCGGTCAAGCCCCGTCTCATCCGGATCAAGACCAGCAAGCACCAGATTACGCGCCGCCTGAATTCCCCCGTCAGTGCGTCCGGCACGGAAGCCGCCACCGAAATTCAAGCACTGTTCCGCGCGGCCCGCTACAATTGGGATGACCCGCTGAGTGTCAGATCTTACCAGGACTGGCGCGACGGGCTTGCCGATAAGCGGGACGACGTGACCACCGTGGCCGATCAAAGCGAGTACCGCATTCATACTGCTTCCGCGACGGGAGAGCTGGCGCAGGCAACCCTCACATTGCGGATACCGGACCTGCAGCCCGTCCGCGAACGCTTCGAATTCCGCGACAGAGAGTGGATGGAGATTTCGGAACTTCCCGACGAGGCCGCCCCCGCTTCCGAAATAACCGCCGAAAGCCCGCACACCGTTCCCGTCCAGCCGCCAGCGGCGCCCGCTTCGGCGCCGGCCGGAACTATCCAGGCGACTGCGGGTGAAGAGCTGCAGGTCTTCGCGGCTCTTCACCGCCTTGAGGCCGATCTGGGCGATCCCATTGAAGTCACGCGCGAACGCACCCGGATCGTCGTCGCGGGTATCGGCATCGCTCCCGACCGCCAGGAACAGATTCATAAGGCGCTGGCGGGCGTGCCAAATGTCGTGGTGCGCTTTTCCGAACCGGCCGCGGTGGCAAGCGGGTACTCGCAACCCGCCGCTCCCGCCGCGCAGGCAAAATCCAATTCCCAACCGTTTCAGGCGCGCATCGAACAGCAGATTGGCGGGCGGCGGAACTTTGAACAATTCTCGTCTCAACTGCTCGACATGACCGACGCGATGATGTCGCGTGCCTATGCTCTGCGGCGTTTGGCGGACCGCTTTCCCAAAGATCTGGAAGCGTCGCTGAGCCCCTCCGACCGTCAGGTTCTGCGCAGCCTCAACCGCGAACATACTTCCGCAATCAAGCAGCAGGCGGCGCAAATGGAACTCTTATTGAAACCGGTGCTGGTGCCGCTCGGCGGCTCATCCCCGGTGGCAACCACAAGCGGAATCCGTTCCTTTTCGTGGCAACCAGCTACGGAAGAGTTATTCCAGAACGCGCGGAACGTGGAAACCCTCCTCGCCCTGATGCTGGGTGTTACGCCAGGCAGTTCGAATGCGCAGCTTCCCACCGAAGTGCTCTTGAGCGTGTCTCAGCTTCGAGCCGGTTCGGAGGCCTACGGGCAGTTGGCCGTCCAGGAACCCGGAGGCAAGTGAAGCGTATCCTGCAAGCCATCTTCGTATGTCTTGCGGGCGCACTGCCCGGGGCGCTGCGCTGTCTTGCCCAGCCACAGGCTCATCTTGCGGGTGTGGTCACCGACTCTTCCAGCGGCAGCGTTCCCGGCGCCGCCATCAGCGTGGTGAATGAAGACCTCGGCTTCCGCCGCGTAACCCAGTCTCAATCCGACGGCCGTTACTCCGTCTCCTCCCTGCAACCGGGAATCTATAAGATCATGGTTCGCAAAGAAGGATTCCGCACCAGTATCCGCTTTGGCGTAAATCTCGACCCCGCCCAAGCCGTGCGCGCGGATTTCGCGCTGGTTGTCGGCAGCGTGCATGAGGTGATCACGATAGAAGGAACGGCCCCGCTTCTCAACAGTGAGGACGCCTCCGTCAGCTCGACAATCGACCGCGATCAGGCGGATCGGCTTCCGGTCCATCGGGGCGGGCTGCTGAATCTTCTCGAACTGGCGCCGGGCGCCATCGTTACGCCGGCCACGCGCGGAGAATCCGGCCAGTTCACCGCCAACGGTCAACGCCCGAACACGAATTACTTCACGGTAGACGGCGCCAGCGCGAACACCGGCGTCAGCGGAGGCGGTTCACCCGCGCAATCCACCGGGGGCGCGCTGCCCGGCATCAGCGCCATCGGCAGCATGCACAGCTTGATCTCAGTGGAGGCGATGCAGGAAGTGAAGGTCCTGACATCCACTACGGTTTCCGAATTGGGCAGGATGCCCGGTGCGCAAGTATCTATCGGCAGCCGTTCCGGATCCAACGAATTTCATGGATCTCTCGCCCACTACTTCCGGCATGAAGACCTGGCGGCGAACGACTGGTTCGCCAACGCCGCCGGCGGCGGTAGAGCGCCTCTGCGGATGAACAACTTCGCGGCCAGCCTCGGAGGTCCCGTCGCCCGCAACCGCACGTTCTTCTTTCTCGCCTACGAAGGGTTGCACCTGCGGCAGCCATCCGCCTGGAGCGCCCCGGTGCCATCCGTGGAGTTCCGCCGCGCGGCAGCCTCCTGGGTGCGGCCCGCGCTGAACGCGTTTCCGGTGCCGAATGGGATCGACCTGGGCCGGGGCCTGGCGCAGTGGACCGGCAGGAATAACAGGCCCTCGGGATTGAACGTGGGCAGCGCCCGCCTGGACCAGGTGATCTCTTCGCGGCTCACGGCTTTCGCCCGTTACCATCAGTCGCCGTCGGAGAGCGAATTCGGCAACGCGCAGATCAATCGCCTGGAACTCGATTCCCGAAGCGTCACGTTTGGGTTGAACTGGCGGCCAACACAGGGCTCCGCGGTGGATTCGCGATTCAACTTTTCCGATGCAAGTGCCCTCTCCTCGTGGCGTCAGGCGGATTCGGCGGTCGCGCCGTGCGCTTTGCAAACAGTGACGCTGACGTTCATCTCCTCCTCCAACGTCTGCGCGTCGATCGTACGATTGACCATCGCGGGGGTGGGGCAGTTGGCCTCAGGCCACGAAGGGTACCGCCGCCAGGGCCAGTTCCAATACCTGCAGAGCGCTAGTTTCGATCGCGGCAATCACGCGTTTCGCGCCGGCGCCGACTTCCGCAGGCTGACGCCAAGCCGCCAGGATGCGGCGCCTGCCGTAAGCATCATCGCCGATACCTTAGAGGATCTGGCGGCGGGCCGGAATATCTCGTCGGCGACATCGCCCGCCCTCAACCGCACGGCCGTGATCAACGAGCTTTCCCTGTTTGCACAGGATTCGTGGCGCATCTCGCCGCGGTTGACGGCAACATTCGGACTCCGTTGGGAGTTAAGCCTGCCCCCGTCCACAAACGAGCCTGCCCATTTTCTGGACTCCGGGGCAACCGAAGCCGTGGCGCGACAGCAGCCTATCTGGCCGCTGCGGTACGGCTACTTCGCACCGCGCCTCGGCATCGCGTACCGCCCCTGGGACAGCCGGCGAACGGTAATCCGCGCGGGGCTGGGGATCTACTTCGATTCCAGCCTCAGCCTGGCCACCGATCTACTCAATGGCGGACCGTTCAACGTGACTGAGTTCTTCAATTCGAGATATGCGCCCTTAGGCCGGCTCTCGTTGATCTTCGGCTTTCCATCGGACCTGCGTTTGCCGGAAGTGAAGCAATGGAATGTTGCCATCGAACACGCGATCTCCGATCGGGACATAGTGTCCGCCAGCTATGTGGGGTCCAAAGGCGCCGATCTGGTGCGGCGCGAGATCGGCGGGAGAGGCACTTCAGACCGGCTCTGGCTTGCGCTGTCCACCAACGACGGTTACTCGGCATACCATTCGCTACAGGTCCAATACCGAAGAAACCTGGCGCGCAACCTGCAAGGCGGCATCGCCTACGCATGGTCGCATTCCACCGACAACGGATCGTCGGACTCCGCCTTGCAGTGGGTGGGCCACGGCACGCTCGGCGATGCCAACCGCGGATCTTCGGATTTCGACGTGCGCCATTCCGTTAACGCCTCCATGACATATGAGATACCGCACGCCTCCGGCGCGCCTTCGCTTCTGCGCGGATTTGCCATCGACGGAATGTTCCGCGGGCGCTCCGGATTTCCCATCAACGTACTGAATTCCGAACAGTTCCAGGGAGTGAGCTTTGCGAACGTTTTTCGGCCAAACCTGATAGCCGGAGCGCCGACGTGGATCGAAGATCCGCAGTCGACCGCGGGGCGCCGTATCAACCCCGGCGCGTTTCAGCCGGCAGGCAGCGCCGTGCAGGGCAATCTAGGACGCAACGCGCTCACCGGATTCGGACTCTCGCAAATCGATCTGTCGGTGCGGCGCGAGTTCTTCTTCGGCGAAACCAGATCGCTTCAATTTAAAGTAGAGGCATTCAACGCGCTGAACCATCCGTACTTCGCCGATCCGGAGAAGTATCTGATCAGCCCGCTGTTCGGCCAGTCAACGTCGATGCTGAACCTGATGCTCGGCACCGGAACACCGGCCAGCGGCCTGGCGCCGATCTTCCAGGCAGGCGGCGCAAGATCGCTGCAATTGGCGCTGCGGTTCCGGTTTTAACTTAACGCGTACATTTGCGATGCTTCGCGAAGGGGCCGGGAGAGGAGTACAACGCTCGTAAAAATCCAGCACGAAGGCGCGGGCATCGCTGAGGGCGACATCATGGAAGCGGGTCTTCATGACGGCAAAGGTATGTTTGTCCCGAAGGTATCGATCGATCTTTATCTCCGGTAGCGGATGCCCGTTGCGCCTCTGGACAGCGCCGTGTGATTCACGGACGCCATGCCGAGGCCGGGGAAGACAGCAAGGGCGGAAGCCGCGTGCCACCAAAGTTAGCTGGAACAAGTGTGCCGTCCCAACTAATTCTTTACAACATGCTATTGAGCGCATGGTGGGGCAGACACCTTGTCTGCGCGCGCGCCCGCCCGCCGGCGAGCGCTCTTGCGCCCGTCGTCAACTCTTACGGGGGACAGGACATAAGACAGGAAGCGCCAGTTCTGCTCCCTTCTCGAAAATGGACAAAGCCCAGCTCAGGGTCACCCTCGAAACCGCATCCGGGCCGTGACCGCAAGAAGCGGTTGGCACAGGAAGTTCATAGCGATCCCTTAGGTGCGGGACCGGCATATCCATTGCCGCTATAATCACCAGATGGACCCCAGAATAGTAACTCTGACCGGGTCCCACCAAAAGCAGATACCCCTACTCCGTCAGTTGGGACTCGTCAGTGCCACAGCTCTTGTGGTTTCAAACATGGTGGGTACTGGTATCTTCACCACGAGCGGATTTCTTGCAGGCGACCTTGGTTCACCGGCACTGGTTCTCTGGATCTGGGTCGCCGGCGCAATTTGCGCTCTCGCAGGCGCGGTCTGCTATTCCGAGCTCGCCGTCAATTTTCCAAAATCGGGCGGCGAATATTTTTATCTGACGCAGGCCTTCGGGCCAACGTGGGGATTCATGAGCGGTTGGGTTTCCTTCTTCGCCGGCTTTTGCGCCCCCATCGCCGCCGCCTCGCTAGCGTTCTCAGATTACCTTGGCTACTTCTTTCCGGCTCTGAAACAGGATCATCCCGCATTCACTTTGGGTTCTGGCGGCTGGGCCATCAAGCTGGGTGGCGCGCAGCTTGCCGCCTCACTGCTGGTACTGCTCTTTACCACGCTGAACTGCTTCGGAGTAGCGCGTGTGGCCCGTATTCAAAACGCTCTCACCGCGATCAAGATCGTGGTGATTCTGGCTTTCATTGTTCTTGCATTCAGCATCGGGCATGGGGAGTGGCACAACTTCTCCCTGCCGGCGGTGCGCTGGAGTTCCACGCCGCTGCCGGAGCAATTCGCTTTCAGCTTGTTCTGGATCTACGTCGCCTATAGCGGTTGGAACGCCGCGACATATGTGGCCGAGGAGATCAAGGCCCCTTCGCGGACGCTGCCCATCGCGCTCGCTCTGGGAACGGCGCTGGTGGCGGTTCTCTACATCGCGCTCAATGTCGTTTTCCTCTACGCCGCGCCGCTCGAATCGCTGAAAGGTGTCGTTGCAGTCGGCTCGCTGACCGCGTCCCGACTGTTTGGGCCGCGGATCGCAGGCATCTTCAGCGCGCTGATGGCGGTCTCCCTCATGTCCACCGTAAATGCCATGGTTACCATCGGGCCGCGCGTTTATCATGCCATGGCCAAGGACGGGGCCTTCTTCAAGGCCGCCGCCCGCGTACATCCGGAGTGGCGCACGCCGGTGCCGGCTATCGTTTTGCAGGGGATTTGCGCCGTCTTCATGACCCTGACGCCGTTCCCGAGCCTGATCGTTTATATCGGATTCACCCTCAACTTCTTCGCCGTCATGGCGATCGTTGCGTTGCTTCGCCTCAGGCGCCGTTCCGATTGGCAAAGATTGGGCGCGGTCAGCTTTGCTTATCCCGCGATTCCCGCGCTCTTCATCCTCGTAGGCGTTTGGATGACTATTTATGGAATGAAGATGAAACCGCTGGTGTCGGGACTGGCAATTCTTACTATCGCCCTGGGCGCCGTCCTATTCAATGTTGTATCGAAGACCGGCCCGAGCGGGGTGAAAGCCCTGGCCACGCAATCCGGAGAGTAACAAATGCCCTTCGCCCATTCCGGGCGGAAACCGCTGTCACTCTTCCCACCTTCCGGGCGGCGTGATCTAGAATGAGAATAAGGCATTCCGCGGTTGAGGAAAACCTTCACTTCATGACACCGCACACCAGCGCAGCGCCATCGAGGCGGTTTCCGAACGTTACCAGCGTCGGCAATCCATTCCAGATGATTGGGTTCGGCATTCTTCTGTTGTTCTTATTCATCTTATTCAGCAGAATGTTTGACGTCGTGCTGACCTCATTCCAGATTCCATTTACCATTTCTTGTCTTGTACTGGCCGCCACTGTATTTAGCGGCGGAATTCTTCGCGTCTGGCAACACAAAATCGGCCGCTACCTTCTGTGCTTTACGGCCTGGATGGGCATTGCCGTTCCCTTCAGCTTTTGGCGCGCGGGCAGCATCGTCATCTTTCAGGGGTGGCTCAAAGCCTTTCTGGTTTACGTCTGCATCGTGGGCTTGGTGGCTACATACGACCAGACGCTTCGAGCAATCAAGGTGCTTGGTTTTTCTGTACTGACCCTGGCGGTTCTGGCGCTAACCCTGGGCAACAGCGCTTCGGGACGCTTGTTTCTAACCGAAGGAAAATTTGAAAATCCCAATGATTTGGCTCAGATGATGCTCATTGGACTTCCGTTTCTGTGGCTGATGGTAAAGGACTCCACGCAGAATGTCCTGTTTAAGATCCCACCCTTCCTGCTCAGCGGCCTGGTGTTCTACGTCCTGCTGAAGACCGGTTCGCGGGGAGCGATCTTCGGTTTTCTGGCCATGCTCTTCTTTGTCTTCCTGAGTTCCAGCATGACGGATCGCCTCGCCATCGTGGCGCTCTCGATGTTTCTGCTTCTCGCTGGGCTGCTCATCGTGCCCGCCAGCCTCCGCAACAGGTACACCACTCTCTTTTCGAGCGATTCAGCGGAGGAACTTTCCGGAGGTGACAGGGACCTGACCGATATGGCGGTCGCCTCCTCTGAAGCCCGGCAACGTGTTCTCAGAATGAGCATCGAGATGACGCTAAAGCACCCGATACTCGGTGTCGGACCGGGAATGTTCGCCGAAGCCGTGGAAGACAATCTCCGCCAACAGGGAAAGAGAACTACCTTCCTGTTGAGCCACAATTCCTATACGCAGGTATCCAGCGAGATGGGCTTCCCGGGCCTCTTCTTGTTTCTCGCGGTTCTGGTGGTCTGCTTCAGGGC
>JANXXV010000461.1 GCA_025350445.1 Bryobacteraceae bacterium
AGGCGCTCGGCATCGAGATGTTGCCCCGACTTGTCGATCAACTCGAGCAGAATCCGGCGCTGGCGAGTTAGACGGACGCCTCGCTGCACGAGCGAATCTTTGATCCCTTCCAAGGCCATGGCGAGTTATGCCAGCGGTGCAATGACGGCGGACGCCATAAAAAGCGCCAGTGTGGATAACGCAGCTACCGTACCAAGAACCGTACACACCCAGCAGAACGTATATCTCATATGCTTGAATTTTACCATGGGCAAGGAAGCGTAAAATATGGGATATGAAAAGACTGGCGGTGTGGACCGTCTTGTTCATGGCCGCTCTGCAAGCTCAGCCGCCCGAGGGAAAAAAGCCGTCCGTTGCCGGTTCCGTATTGAGCATCACGGGAGAGCCGTTGAAGAAGGCGCAGGTCACGCTTCGGCGAGTCGACCAACGTGCCGAGGCGGGATATTCAACCACCACTGACGCAGCCGGTGCCTTCGTGTTGACCGATTTAGAACCCGGAAAGTACGTGCTGGATGTCGAACGGCGGGGATACATTTCACGGCAGTACAACCGCACGGGCTGGGGTAGCGCTACCTTCCCATTGGCGCAAGGGCAGGCACTGTCGGGGGTGGTGGTAAAACTGGTACCGCAAGGGGTAATCAGCGGAAAAGTCATCGACGAAGACGGTGACCCTTTCTCCCAATGTATCGTCCAATTGCTCTCCCAAGAATATGTTCGCGGTAAGCGCCGATACCAAGTAGTAGAAGAGGCTCAGGTGAACGACCTGGGCGAATTTCGTGTAGCGAATCTAGCACCAGGGAAATACATTGTCGGCGTGGCTGTCCGAAACAGACCGTTTGGGCAGGTGCGCACGGCCGGAGCGAAAGACGCTCCCGAAGAAGGCTACACCGTAACGTACTATCCAAGCACCACGGACCCTTCGCAGGCCACACCGGCTATCGTAGCTGCCGGAAGCGACATCCGCGGAATGGAGATTCGCATGGTGAGAACTCGTACCTATCACGTCCGGGGCAGGGTGGTGGACACTGTAAGCAATCCGTTGCTCCGCGACATTTGTCTCAGCCTGACTCCGGCGGATGCGAACGGCATATTTGAGGTTGGCGCGAACAAGACAGTGGTCCGCGATGCCGCCGGAACTTTCGACATCGGCGGCGTTGTGCCAGGCTCCTACATTCTGATGTTGAACGGTACGAACGGAAGCGGAACACTTAATTCGCAGCAACCGCTGGAAGTGTCGGATCAGAACGTGAACGACGTGGTGGTGCTTGCGAAGCCCGGGCTCCATCTCTCCGGTTCAATTATTGTGGACGGAAAGGGCCCCGTCGATTTTAGCGCCATGCGATTCTCACTCGAACCAATAGCCATCCGCGGAGGAGGTAGCGCGCCGTTCCAACCCAAGCCGGACGGCACATTCACCGTTGCCGATGTGGGCTCCGCAAAACTCTGGCTGCAATTAATATCAATGGGTGAATCCAACTATGTTGCGTCAGCCCGGTTGGGCTCGCAGGATATCCCAAGCTTTGTCGTCGATCTCTCGGGCGGCGCCGCCGCACCATTGGAAATTTTCGTCGGCGGGAAGGCCGCGCAAATTCGCGGGACGGTGCGGGATGCCAGACGCGAACCTGCTCCGAATGCCACCGTAGTGCTGGTTCCGGAATCGTCGCGGCGGGATCTATGGCATCTGTTCAAGCGAACCACCGCCGACCAGAACGGGGCGTTCACATTGAAAGGTATTGCGCCCGGCGAGTACACATTGTTTTCATGGGAGAGCATAGAATATGGCGCCTGGCAGGACCCGGCCGTGCTGTTGCTGTACGAAGTTAACGGAACGAAGGTCAAGGTAGAGCAAGGCGGCATCGAAACCGCCGAAGTGAAGATGATTCCCGCCGCGGACACCAAGTAGAATTGGGATTCGCGTATGAGAATCCGAACTGCAATAACCCTGGAATGTGCACCGATTCGTGTGGAAACGAAATTCTTCGGAGATGAAGACAGGGCGGCGGGGCTATGTTTGCTCATCTCAGCAATTGTGTTTGTCTTGCCCTATTTCTTGCGGCTGTGGACGAAGAGACAGAATGCGAAGGCGTGGAAGCGTGCGAGTTTGGGACTTGGCCCTGTCGAGTGAGGATCTGAATCACGGCTCCAGGCAAAAGAGTCTGCGGATCAACTGACATCAATGTTCAGGAACCTATCCTGTAATTGCTGAAGGATGTCCTTGGATCTGAAGTCGGGTTCACGAGATGGCCTTCTTGGGGCAAAGACCCCAAGTTCTTCCCTGGTACGTACGAATCGCTGAATGGCGGCTTCGTCCATGTCAGTGTGCTTGTCATAAATCAGTTCCGCCCCGTGCTCCAACTCTTCATGAATCACATTCAAGCCGTGCAGACCCCGGTACGTGACGGTGACTTTTTTGCCGTCCGGGTTTTCGTATGAAGTCTGTTGGGATATTCCAAGCTCGACGGCCTTCATGTACGCATCGTCAGGAGAATCGCCCCGTATCAAAACGAGATTGCAGTAAACAACGCACCCCGGATCATCCTCGACGACAATCTGCTGGACGATTTCGGCCACGTACCATTTCGCATCCGCTGGAATGTATCCCACTGATTGCTAGTATGCGTGAAGACGCCTTCCAGGTGGAGTGCGGAACTGCCCGAGGCTCTCGCAATCTTGAATCATTGGACGCCGCCGACAGCTTAGGAATGGGTAGAGAACGAATGCGAAAGCCGGATGCAGTCAAATCGACCGCCGCCGCCGTGAACCTTTGGGCTGGCTATCTTCCCACTGTTTTTGAAGACCGCTTTTCTGATTGTCAATCCACACTCGGAAGCCGCCAGCGGTGGTGCATAACTGGGATTGACGAATAGCACCTGCAATTAGCTCTTGAATCAGATGTCGCGTGCTTCCACCAGAACGCTGACCCCGTACAATGATGAGGCGATGATGAAGTCCTATGAATTCTGGGTGGAGGAAGATGACCAGGGCAGCAGTTATTTACTGCGTACAGCCGAACAGATGGATGACGAGCGAACAAAAGGACTGGTAGGCCCGAAAGCTAAACTCATGTTCCGCATTCAGGCTGAAACCTACGAAGAAGCCAAGGCGGTCCAGAATATCAAACTAGGGTGGTCGCCATACGTGCCGAACGGCAAAGCGGCGTGTTGCCCACATGATTGCGGCGGTGTCTTTTATCCTGCCGGATACCATGAGTGCCCGAATTGCGGTCCCATTTCGCCGGATCTATGCCAGCGAATCCTGGATGAGCAAGACAAAACCGAAGAGGCTCCCGTTCATCCTGTCATCAAGTTCATGGAGAACACCGACACTCCGAGTTTGACTCTAAACGCCTACTCTCCCGGCGATCCGACCGACTTTGCTTGCACCTTCGGGTTGACGATTGGACCAACTAACGACCAGGGCGGTGAGCAATTCTATCTGAAGGTGTGCAGCCCTAAGTGGCTGACCAGAGCATGTGAAAAGGACGGTTTCGTCTGGGGCCGTCATCATCTAATCGTGCCGGAATACAATCTGGCCGCGATCATGAAAGTCATCACCAAGTTCGTCGAAAATTGTTCAGGCGGCTCCTGGCAGGAAGTTGCCGCAAGGCTGAGTCGGATTGCGGCCTGGGAGTTCGGAAATTATCAGGCATAGCGAGATTGAGTTCGTTCGCAAGACCTTCACCGGAGGAAGTGTCCAGCCAATTCGAACCACCTTTTCGATGCCAAACTGATTGTCCACAATGCACACATGAGCGAAAATACGACAGCCGCCAGAGTCATTCCGATAAGCCGAAATAGGTTGGCACGGAATACCTTTTGGGTTGGGAAGCCGCTGTACAAGAACCATCCGGCAACGATCTGTAGGAACAAAGTTGCCCACTGTAGAACCTTCGTGGTCTTGCTCATGCGGACGTAGTCTTCCGGGGTCAAGTTGCTTTCGCTCACCAAAATCGCACATTCAATGGAGAGTGGTACAACGATCACCGACAGTACAAGCAATATCACTAGGCCGGAAGCCACGCGCCAATTCACAATGAGAAGACGGCGCCTGGCAGGACCCGGCCGTGCTGCTGCTGTACGAAGTTAACGGAACGAAGGTGAAGGTAGAGCAAGGCGGCATCGAAACCGCCGAAGTGACGGTGATTCCCGCCGCGGACACCAAGTAGAATTGGGGTTCGCGCATGAGTATCCAAACTGCAATAACCCTGGAGTGCGCACCGATTCGTGTGGAAATGATTGTGCCAACGATTGGATAAACGATCAGTGCTACGCTCTAATTCCATGTGACTGCAACGGATAGGAAGGACGAGTAACATGAAATCCACCATTACGCTGACAGCCGTTTTTGTGGCGATGCTCGGGCTCGTCTATGTAGTTCGGCACAGAACCACACACGCGCAAACAAGGATTAGCGCCATCCAGGTGGCCGCCAAAGTCTCGACCATACAACCTTTTTCGATTGAAAGCGCCTCCACTGTAATGTCGCCCGCCGGGGCCTCCATGCCTGGAGAAAGGCAGATCTGGGCTGGCGACGCCAATCGTTACCTTCACCGCTTGACCGCCACTAACGCGAAGACCGGCCTCACGGATCTCGACAAGACAGAGATGATCGCCGGCACGACGCGGACAATATACAGTTCGTTGACCCGAAGTATCATGCAGGTTAACCAGCCCGCGGATCTTATGGCAAATTTCTGGGCAGCCCAAGGAGATCCAGGAAACAATTGCTTGACAAGCTATTCGGGTCTGCCAATGACGGCAAACACCGAAGTGGACGGAACAGAGATCGATAACGGCGTGCGTCTGATCCGGATGAAGCCGTCCAGCAACGGCACTGCCACCACGCAAATGTGGCTGGCACCGGATTTCAACTGCGCTCCGGTCAAGGCCCTTTACGACTGGAAGGGCCAGGGCGGACGCACGATTCTAAATATCGTCTCATCCAGCAGAGGAATTACCGACGAATCGCTGTTTGCGGTTCCACCGAACTATGAACAGCTTTCTCCGAGCGATTTCTATACGCGCGAAGCGAGCGCAACGGCGGCTGGTCAGTATGGGAAGGCTCATGGCGAAGCCCAATTCACTGACTATTTGAAATACTTGAAAACGCGATTCAAGAATGATGACGAGTACTGGGTTTCTCATCGGGTGCCGTAACTTTTGAAAGGGAGGGGAGGAAAGATTTCCCCTCCCAAACAGCCTGCTGCCGCGGTAGGAAGGCGGTGGAACCAAAGTGAAGCTAGAGCGGGGCGGCTCGGCGACGGTGGCCCTGAAGCTGATTTCCGCAGTGGACACCAAGTAGAATTGGGATTCGAGCATGAGTCTCTTCAAGAAAGTCCTGGTCGCCAATCGCGGCGAAATTGCCGTTCGTGTGATTCGCGCGCTGCGCGAGGCGTCCATCCCAAGCGTGGCGGTTTATTCCGACGCCGACCGCGCGGCCCTTCATGTGCAGATGGCCGATGAAGCGGCGCACGTTGGGCCCGCGCCATCTTCGGAGAGTTATCTGCGGATCGAGAATATTCTGGCGGCGGCGAAGAGCCACGGCGCCGATGCAATTCATCCGGGCTATGGATTTCTCAGCGAGAACGCGGACTTCGCGCAGGCGTGCGAAGACGCCGGCATCGTGTTCATTGGTCCATCCGCCGCCAGCATCGCGCAGCTAGGGTCAAAGACCGGGGCGCGGAAGATCGCCCACGCCGCAGGAGTTCCTACCGTGCCCGGAACCAGCGAGGCCGTCTCGGAACCGTCCGCCGCGCGAAAGATCGCCAGCGAAATCGGCTATCCGGTGATCGTCAAAGCGGCCGCGGGCGGTGGGGGGAAGGGCATGCGGCGTGTGGACGATGAAGCGTCACTCGAAGCCGCGCTGCGCGATGCGGCAAGCGAGGCGCAGCGGGCCTTCAACAGCGGTGAGGTTTACATCGAGAAGTTCCTGATTGACCCGCGCCATATTGAAATTCAGGTACTGGGCGACCGGCACGGCCAAATGATCCATTTGGGTGAACGGGAATGCAGCGTCCAGCGGCGCCATCAGAAGGTGATTGAAGAATGTCCATCGCCCGTGATGGCGATTGATCCGGACTTGCGGCAGCGCATGGGGCAGGCGGCAGTGCGCGCGGCGCAGGCGGCCGGGTACTTCAACGCCGGAACGGTGGAGTTCCTGGTGGATGCCGGCCGCAATTTCTACTTTCTGGAGATGAACACGCGGCTGCAAGTGGAGCATCCGGTCACTGAACTGGTGACGGCGCTCGATCTGGTCCACTGGCAGCTGCGCATCGCCGCCGGCGAACCGCTGACGATCCGGCAACAGGACGTCCGTTGGACCGGTGCGGCCCTGGAGTGCCGAATTTACGCCGAGGATCCCGAGAACCAATTTTTCCCGTCGCCCGGGAAGATAACGGCGCTCCGTGTGCCTTCCGGGCCGGGCATCCGCTTGGACTCGGGTGTGTATCCAGGATGGACGGTGCCCATCGACTACGATCCGCTGCTGGCCAAGCTTGCCGTATGGGCCGACACGCGGGAACAGGCGATTGCACGGATGCTGCGGGCGTTAGGCGAGTTTTCCATCACCGGAATCAAGACGAATATCGCGTTCTTCCGGCGTATTTTGCGCGACCCGGAGTTTCAAGCCGGGCGGCTGCACACCGGCTTCATCGACGAGTTCTTCAGCCGCCAAACGGAGGCGCTTCCGGCATTTTCCTCCCGGGAATGCGTGGCGGTGCTGGCCGCCATGATGCCACCGGCGGGTTCCCCTCCTACGCCTATTGATCCGCCGTCCAAATGGAGGTGCGAAGGCCGGGGCCAATTACTTCGGTCCACCACCCGTGGCAGATAATTCGCGGCTGGCCTCCGCCGGGACTTTTTGCCAATCCGCATCCGGTTGTACTAGGAGGCTTGGGTGAAATCGGGGCGCCTGGACCACAGTACCGGTCATTCCGGAAAAGGTACCGCAGAGCCATTGCTTAGAATTGCGGTTGGGTTCATCCTAATTGGTGTCCGTGCGTTCGCTCTTTCTGTGGCAGTAATCGTAGATGTTGCTCCTGAGAGTGACATGCGCTTCAGCCGGTGACTGGACGGAAGCATCGTCCGGCTATTCGCCGGTACAAACATGGATTCGGAGGAATCGTTGGAGTTACCCGCAATTTTCAAGCTCCATCCCGGTGAGGAATTGATCGAGTCGTATCTCACGGGCCATCTCGGCCAGGCTGACAAAGACGTAGTCGAAGTTCATCTTTTGCTCTGCGATCCTTGCCGGCGGCTGTGCGCCGAGACGGAAGAATACGTGAGGACCGTTCGAGTCAAGAAAGAACGTCCCTCCTAAGGCGATTTTCACTCCCGGCACTATTTTTTCCGAGGACCTCGCCTTCGGCTGATCTATCTCCACGTTCGCTGAGTTCTCCAGACTTCACGCGAGACGGACGATCCTGCAATGCCGGCGAGCGATCGGTGTTTAACCAAGTCAGTGTTTGATCAAGAGCGATAGAGCCATCCCGAATCCGATCGCGATCACGATGCGGCGCACGGCGGTGCGGCCTAATTTCCGGGCTACGCCGGCCCCGCCCACCCCGCCTGCGATTGCGCCTATCGCCATCACCATAACGTCGGGCCAGAACACCATTTTCGACCAGACGAAGTAGGCCGCGGCTACACCGTTGATGCAGAGCGCGAAGAAGTTTTTCAGGCCATTCATCTGATGGATGTCGGTCAGGCCGAGTATGCTTAGCGCGGCCAGCATCAAAATACCGATGCCTGCTCCGAAGTAGCCGCCGTAAAGCGCGACTAGGAATTGGAACAGGACGGCCCCCGTTATCCAACCCGCTCCGTGCGGTCCGCCCGGGTTGGCCTTCTTCAGCTTCCGCTGGATGGGTTCTTGCGCCATGAATAGCATGGTGGCGAAGAGGATCAGAAAGGGAACTAGTTTGTCGAATAGCGCGGGGGGTGTGAATCGCAGCAGCCAGGCGCCGATGATTCCGCCTGCCAGGCTGGGCGCCACCAGCGCCAACATTCCAGGTTGTGCGTCACGCAATTCGCGGCGGTATCCCCACATGCTGCCTACCGAGCCGGGCCAGATGGCGACGGTGCTGGTGGCGTTCGCGGCCACCGGCGGCAGGCCCAGCCAGATGAGGGCGGGAAAGGAGACGAGAGTGCCTCCTCCCGCTACGGAGTTGATGGCGCCCGCGATAAAAGCGGCGCCAAAGGCAACGGCTGAGTGTCCGACATTGAAATCCGGCATTTGAAAGTAAACCGCAGCATACCATCTGGTATAGTGATTGTTTTTAAGGATTCTACAATCGAATGAATTATGGTCTGAACATTCGTCCGGATGGCGCTCTGGACTTCGTTTCCCTTGGCGCGCTAGTCCACCGTCTGGACCCCGGCATCATCCCTTTTCGAAAGGCCCACACCGTCCAGATTCACGTTAGCGGGGGCGAGTTCAATGTCTCGGCCAATCTGGCGGACTGCTTTGGCCTGAACACCGCGGTTGTATCCGCCATGGTTGATTATCCAATCGGCGATCTGGTGGCTGAGCGCGTGCGGGCCATGGGCGTAAAAGGGATCTACAAGCGCTTCAAACACGATGGCGTGCTGGGTCCTAATATCGCCGGCGTCTACAGTGACCGCGGGCAAGGCATGCGCGCTCCGGTGGTTTTCTATAATCGGGCGAACGAAGCCGCTGGTTTGCTGAAGCCCGGCGACGTGGATTGGGGTGCGATTTTTGGTCAAGGGGTGCGCTGGTTTCATAGCGGCGGCATTTTCGCGGCGCTTTCCAAGTCGACTCCGGAGTTGATTATTGAGGGCATGAAGGCGGCCAAAGCCGCCGGTGCCGTCATCTCGCTCGACCTGAA
>JANXXV010000475.1 GCA_025350445.1 Bryobacteraceae bacterium
TGGTGGAGCGCGGCGTCCGTATGGTGCAGGTGTTCACCGAAGGGAACGTCTGGGACCATCACAACGATCTTCGCAAAGGACTTTCCTACTGCTGCCAGAAAACCGACAAGCCGATCGGAGCGTTGCTTTCGGACCTCAAGCAGCGGGGGCTGCTCGACAGCACTCTTATTGTTTGGGGCGGCGAGTTCGGCCGGCTACCCATCGCGCAGTCGCCCGGACCAACCGCGGGCCGCGACCATGGACCCGCCGGATTCTCCAGTTGGATGGCGGGCGGTGGTATCAAAGGCGGAACCGTCTACGGGGCTACCGACGAAATCGGTTATAAAGCGGTGGAGAACCCGGTGAGCGTGCACGACTTCCACGCCACCATTCTGCATCTGCTGGGGATGGATCACCGGAAGTTGGTGTTCCAGCGGGAAGGCCGCGGCGAGCGGATCACCGACGAGTATCCCGTAAACATCCTGACGAAGATTATTGCCTGAGTACGGAACTAATTCGCGGCCAGCACGATGGCCGATTCCGCCGCGTCCAGTGCCGGATTGGTGACGCGCAGTTCCAGTTCCTCGATGCGATCTTCGGAATACGCCTTATTCAGCACAAGATGCTTCAACATCGCAGTTCGCGCCGCCCCCGGGTCTTCCTGGCGAATCGCGTTGAGAATCCGTTCGTGGTCGGCAATCACCGCGTCCCCGTTCACCTTGTGGAAATACGCCAGCATCGCTTCATGGAGCACATGATGGACCAGGTCCTGAAACCATAGGAAGACTGAGTTTCCCGATGCCAGGGCGATGCGCCTGTGAAACGCCGTGTCATGCTTTACGGTTTCCGCCGCGTCGTTCTTTGCCTCGCGCATCAAATTGAGATGCAGCGCAATCCGGTCAATGTCTTCCGGCGTGGCGCGCATGGCGGCGCAGGCGGCGGCCTCGGCCTCCATCGCCCGGCGTGCCTCATACAACTCGAAGTAGGAAACGCCGCGCAGCGGGACCAGCAAATTCACAGGCTCGCGCAGAATCCTTTCGGCGGAATTCGACAGATAGTTGCCTGATCCCTGCCGCACCTCCAACACGCTCATCACTTGCAGACTCTTCAATGCCTGCCGCAGGGACGACCGCGAAACACCCAGCATCGCCGCCAGTTCCCGTTCCGGAGGAAGCCGTTCGCCGGGACGCAGGACACCCCGCAATACGCAATCCTTCAGGTGGAGCACAAGGCTTTCACTCAACCCCTGGCTGCGTATCGGCCCTAATTCCGCAGCGAGACGATTCAGCGTTTCAGTGCTTTCCGGTCTTTTGGTGCGAGCCATGATAATGGAGGAATCACTCTGAGCATACCAGAAAAGGGGCTTCAGCCGCATACGGACGGCTCCCTGCCCGGCTCTCACTCAGCCGAAGTTGCCTAAATAGATAGTAATACAGCTTTCCACGCTTGACACCGGGTCTACACTTTGATACGTTAGCCCTGTAAAACTGGTACAACCAATAGTAATTAGTATAAACCAGAATAGCAAGAACCAATACAAAGTGAGCATGGATGAAGGTTGAATTAGCGCGAAGCGTGGCATTGGTCACCGGTGCGGGTGCGGGCATCGGGAAGGCGATCGCGAAGTCACTGGCAGCCAACGACGCGGTTGTCGCCGTCAACGACGTCGCGGCTACAGGCAAAACCACCGCGGACGAGATTCTCGCGTCCGGCGGAAAGGCAACCTTTATTCATTGCGATGTCTCCGACCGTTTCGGAGTCGAGCGGATGGTGGCTGACGTTACCCGTCAGTTTGGACGAATCGACATCCTGGTGAATAATGCCGGCTGTGGAGCAAAACCGGAACACCGGCTGCCGGTACACGAATTCGATCATGACGAATGGCAGCGCCTGATCGATGTCGACCTTACATCGATATTCTACTGTTGCCGGGCCGTATCGCCGGGGATGGTTGCGCGCCGTTCGGGAATCATTATCAATATCGCCTCCATTGTTGGACTTGTACCCATCCGGCGCCAGATCGCTTACGCAGCCGCGAAGGCCGGAGTGATCAATTTCAGCCGGGCCGCTGCTTTGGAATTGGGTTCGTTTGGTATTCGCGTGAACGCCGTCGCCCCCGGTTCGACGCTGACGGCCGCCACGGAACCTATTTTTTACAATCCGGAAAAGAAAGCGCTGGCCGACAGTTTGATCAGCCACATTCCTCTTGGACGCCCCGGAACACCGGAAGATATCGCCAATGCGGTACTCTTTCTTGCAGCGCCCGAGTCATCCTACATTACCGGCTCCGTGATCACAGTGGATGGCGGATGGACCGCCGGTTTCGCGCGCGATTGGTAACTCTATATGTCTCCGGTCCGCTCTATTTCGCTCCTTGTGGCCCTCCCGCTGTGTCTGTATTTCCCGGCACACGCCGACGAGGCGCTCCGCATTTCGAAACAGACCCTGCTGGCGCCCATGCGCGACGGAGTGCGGCTTGCGGCCGATGTCTATCTGCCGGAACCGGCGAAAAAGCGGCCGGTGCTGCTGATGCGCACCCCTTACAATAAGGCTCCAGTGGAAGCGTTAGCGCGGAGGTACGCGCAAGCCGGTTACTCCGTTGTGGTGCAGGATTGCCGCGGCAGATTTGCGTCGGAAGGCGTCTTCTTCCCTTATAACAATGAGGGACAGGATGGATTCGACACGCTCGAATGGATCGCTGCAAGTGCCTGGTCCGACGGTCGAACCGGTATGTGGGGCGCTTCCTATGTAGGCGCGGTGCAATGGCAAGCCGCGGCAGAGAAGGCGCCTGGCATTTCCGTTCTTGCGCCAACAGCCACCTGGAGCAGCTTCTATCGGAACGTATACCTGGGCGGAGCGGTGCGATTGGCTTTGATTGCGCAAGCGGCTGCGTCCACCATGCCTCCGCCGCCGGGCGTGAAACCGCCGGCCAACTGGGCCGATACCCTGCTGCATCTGCCGTTGACCACCATGGAGCAAGCCATCGGTTGGCCGTTGCCCTGGCTAACCGGCATTCTTGCGCACCCCAATCCTGACGGATACTGGAAGCGTCTGGATATTACCCAGGAAATTGAAGCGATGGATCTTCCCGCTCAGCACATCGTAGGGTATTACGACTTCTTCAGCCGCGAGGAAGTAGGCAACTTTCAACGGATGAAGTCACGCCGCAGCCAGCAGTTGATTCTGGGGCCGTGGGACCACGGCACAATAGGAAAATCCAAGGTGGGTGATGTGGATTTCGGCACGGATGCGCAGATCGATCTGGCTGGTGAGAACCTCACCTGGTTCAATCGTTTCCTGCAAGCTGGTTCCCGGGACTTTCCCGCCGTTCGTTACTTCTCCATGGGCGACAACACCTGGCGCACGGCGCAAAGCTGGCCGCCGGAAAATTCCCAATCGACGTGGTTCTATCTGCATTCGGCAGGCAAAGCGAACACGCGGACGGGCGATGGCCGCCTGACTACGGAGCAGCCCACCGGTGCGGAACCTCCCGACAGTTTTCAGGCTGACCCGGCCGATCCGGCGCCCGCTATTCCGGCTAGTGCGGCGCATCCGAAATACTCGGCCATTTGGGGCCCGGTGGATCAGGGAGCAATCGCGGACCGTACGGATGTTCTGGTCTACTCGACCAAACCGATGATCAAGCCGCTTACTTTCGCCGGCCCCATCCGGGCTGAGTTGCAAGTTTCCGCCGATACCCCGGATGCCGATTGGGTGGTGAAAGTGGTGGACGTCCGGCCGGACGGATTCGCCCGGAATCTGGCGGTAGGGATTTTGCGCGGCAGCGCGCGCGAATCCGAGATCAATCGTAAGCCGATGGAGTCTGGCAAGACGTACAAGATCTCGGTCGATACCGGTTCCACCGCTGCCACCATACTTCCAGGCCACGCCCTGCGGGTGGACGTATCGGCCGCCTATTTTCCGTTGTTCGAGCGTAATGCAAACACCGGCGAAGGTCCCGCCGGCCGACGTACCCAGGTGGCGAGACAAACGATTCTTCACGGCCGTGCAACCATGTCCCGGATTCAGTTACCCGTCATCCCTCAGGATGGCGATCGCAGGAAACGATGATGCTCCGATTTACTTTTGCAATTCTTATAGGCCTCATTTGCGCTGCCCCGCAGGGAATGCTCTTCGCGCAAGCCATGGGGAAGCATCCCCCCGATCCGCAATCCAAAATGGAGGAACTGAGCCGGCTGACCGCGAAGGCATCGCCAAGCGGCGCCCGCGCTGCCGTGCAGGTTGTCCCGGAGAAGAACTTCATCGACAGATTCATCTTCGATCGGATGAAGCGGGATAACATACCCCACGCCGGACTTTCCCCGGACACCGAATTTTTCCGGCGCATTCATCTCGACCTGACCGGACGGCTTCCAGACCCGGCGGCCATCCGCAAGTTCGTGGCCGACAAAGACCCGGCCAAGCGGGACAAGGTGATTGAAGAGCTGATGGCTACGAAGTTCGGCTTCCAACTGGCGAAGATTCAAACGCCTTTCCTGGACCGCTGGTCGTACTTTTTCGGAGAGCTGTTCCGCAACGGAACGGCCCAGCAAGGTACCGGGCGAAATGTGTTCCACGACTATCTGTACGACTCCTTGATGTTGAAAGTCCCCTACGATCAGTTGGTCACCGAGATGATCACCGCGAAGACGCGATCGAACTGGCAGGATGGACCGTCCAATCTGCTGGTCCGCGATCACGTAGACGGGGCCAAGGATGTGGAAGGAGTAAATAACGAAGACGGGTTCGATGAGATGGCAATCACCACTTCCCGCCTGTTCCTGGGCATCAATCTGGAATGCGTTTCCTGCCACGACGGCAAAGGCCATCTGGAGAAAATTAACACCGGCCTGGCGAAGATCAAGCGTGTGGAAATGTGGCGGCAGGCAAGTTTCTTCAGCAAAACACGCGTCTTCCGTCCCTATTCGATCTCGCAGGAGTTCGCCGTTCAGGATGACTATCCGGGCTACGATCTGTCATCGAAGAGCGTAGTCCGCATGCAGCGGTACAAGGCGGACATCAATCCCCGCTTCATCCTGACCGGCGAAGAGCCGCGGCCCGGAGAGAACTGGCGCGCCGCCTACGCCCGCATGCTTACGTCGCACCCGCAGTTCGCCCGGGCGACCGTCAATCTCATCTGGGCCGAGTTGATGGGTGTTGGAATTGTGGACCCTCCACTGGATTTCGATCTGGCAAAGCAGGACACGCAACCGAGTAACCCGGAACTTCTGGACGCACTGGCAAAAGACTTTGTCGAACACCGCTATGATCTGCGCTATCTGATCCAGACCATTGTGACGTCGAACGCGTATCAACTCTCATCGGGATTCAATGGCGAATGGAAAGACAGCTACGCGCCGTACTTCGCCAGGCACTTCATCCGGCGCCTGTCGCCGGAGATGATCTGCGACGCCATTCAACAGTCCACCGATGTTTTCGAAGAAATTCCAATCGCTGGCACGTCCATCAAAGTACAGCGCGTGATACAGACCCGGTCTCCGGAAGACTTAGGCGGCGCGAAGCTCAGATCGATGGTTCACCTGCTGACCAGCTTCGGACAGAATAACCGGGATAAGGGGGAGAAGGAAACCACCGGCTCCACCGTGCAGGCGTCCGTCCTGCTGAATAGTCCGTTCGTGAAGGAACGCATCAAGCCTGGCAGGCCAAACAGAATCGGCAAACTGATGCAGAGCGATCCTCCGAAGTCGAACGAAGAAATAGTGGACGAGATGTTTCTGGCGTTCCTGGCCCGCTGGCCGAATGCCGCCGAGAAAAAGACCGCGATCGAGAGTTTAGAAAAGTACCATGGCCAGGGCCTGGAAGACTTAGCCTGGGGGCTGATAAACAAAGTAGAGTTCGTGTTCAATTATTAGAGGGAACATGATTAGAATTCCACAAGCAATACCTGCTGTTTCGCGAAGAGCGTTCTTCCGCACGGGAATGGCCGGGGTCTCCGCATTCTATCTGGAGCCCATGCTGCGTCCGGTGAATGTGTATGCCACCGAAAAGGCAAAGCTGCGCGGAGCGGCGGAGTTCTGCATCTTCCTCTTCCTGAATGGAGGCGCCAGCCAACTGGACACCTTCGACCTGAAAGAAGGCCGCTGGACTCCGCCGGATTTCAAGGTGACAACGGTGAAACCGGGCATCGTACTGCCGGTCGGGCTCTTCCCGAATCTGGCGGCGCAAGTGGATCAACTGGCCTTTGTGCGGTCAGTGGAAGCTTGGGAAAGCGCCCATGCACGCGCGCAATATTACTTGCAGGTGGGCCACGGCTTCAGCCCGGCCCGCCGGAAAGAGATGCCGTCGATGGGCGCCGTGATCGCCTATGAAATGCAGGCAAAACGAAAGGACAGCGATTTCCTTCCACCCTTTGTGGCGATGAATTTCGGAAACTCGCAGGCGGGTCTGGTGCGCGAAGGGTTTCTTGATAGTAAGTATGGACCGCTCCCGCTGGATATGCAGCAAGGCAACGATTTCGTCGTTGCTCCGGAAGAAAAGAATATGTTTCACCGGCGCTGGGAGCTATTGCAGCGGTTGAACGCAGAGGCAACTACCGCGGCAAAGATGCCGCCCATCTACAGCGAATTTGGCGGATACGGCCGCAGCGCATTCGACATGATGAATTCCCCGAAGATTGCCGAAGCCCTTTCGTTGCCGGCGGCCGACCGGGTTCGTTACGGCGCATCGCCCTTAGGCGACGGTTGTATCCTGGCGCGAAACCTGGTGGCCTCGAACGCGGGAACGCGATTCGTCATGATTTCTCACAATGGCTGGGATCTTCACGCGGGAATGTACGATCCGAAGAATAAGGGGAATCACTACGGACTGTGCCGCGAGCTGGACAATGCATTCTCCGCGCTGCTTACCGACTTGCGCAAGACACAGACACCCGATGGCGCGTCGCTTCTGGATAAGACCTTTATCGTCTGCATGGGTGAATTCGGCCGCACCGGCGGCGACTTGAGTGTGAATAGCGGACGGGACCACAATCGCTTTGCGTCCACGGCGCTGTTTGCGGGCGCGGGTGTCAAGGGCGGTCGCATTCTGGGCGCCACCGACCCGAAGGGCGAGAAGGTGGTGGAATCCGGCTGGGCCGAGAAGCGGTCCATCTATACCGAAGATGTAGTGGCGACGATCTATTCGCAATTGGGTATCGATTGGACCAAGAAGCTCGCCAATACACCTTCCGGAAGGGATTTCGAATATCTGGAGCCGATGTCCGGCACGGAGCTCATGAGTTTCAAGGAGATCTCACCGCTATTTTCGTGAGACGGGCCTTCCGCGGATAGCAGGCCAAATCACGTCCCCGCGGGGTGAAGCTCCAGTTCTAATCAATGGCCGGGCGCTTTCGAACTGCATCCGGAACGTGGTACACGCTTTGACTCCGCGGAGTAGAATGGCTTTCACCGGTGGTGAGACGATAAACCGATGTTGATGGTCTGGCTTACGCTGAGTTGGGAGATAAGCGCGCGAGTATCTGCTGCCTGCCGATCCGTCCGATGGACCGGCACGGCTGCGCCTGGCTGTTTTGGAAACGAATCCTGTTCGCGCCGCCGCGCTGTACGAGTCGGTATTGAAGGAAAAGCCCGTTGAGACATCGGCGCTGGTGAACCTGGGCGCCATCTGCACCGATATATTATTCACCAACGGCGCCGTCATTCCCAGCCTGAAGAAGACCAACCCGGAATATTAATACCGCCTCTTTCGCAACAATTGCGACATGACCTTCACGGACGGCACCAAGGAGGCAGGGCTGGAAAGCGAGGGCTACTCCATGGCTGTCGCCATCGGGGACTTCGACAACGACGGGTTCAGTGACTTCTTCCTCCTGTCCGCCGTCCGTAACCATCTGTTTCAGAACTTCAAGATTGTTGCCCTGGTGAAGAGTATATGTTGCCATCGGCAGTAGGTAGCACTGCCGGAAACCGACTCCTACTCATTTTTAGTGAATTGGCTTGAGGGCAGCGATGGCGTCTTCCGTGTACTCAATATCGCCGTCCCAATACTTTACAATCACATCATGGTTTAGAGCGACCCATTTTTGGAGAAGAGTCAAATCCTGTGCGCTCATTTTGCCGCTAACTACATGAACATCGGGCCTAATCGCCACCGATACCAATTCAGAACTATGGACTTTCGGTCCCTTAGAAACCTTCACACGAACATCATGCGGAGCACCCGCCTTTGGTGATATCCATACAACGAACGGCAAGCCTGTACGTTTGGGTGAGATGTTCGCCATTTCAAAAAGGCCATCGCCTGGTAGTTCTACTACGAGTTCCTTGAATGTCTTCATCCTGCTATTGATCATATTTCACCGACAGGTATGTGTGGTCTAGCCTGTTGCTTCGTTGTACGTCAGTCTCCGTCCGGTAACGGTTCGCAACAACAATCGGAACGGCGGCGCATCGGTCACATCCCGGTTGTTAAAACGAAAAATCCGTTCGTCCAGATACCGGAACAAGTGGAAGGGCATCGCAAAAATGTACGTGCCGTAGATAGTGCGCTTCAGGTGGCTCCAGAAGCTCTCAATGCCGTTTGTGTGGACATGCCCTTCACGTATTCTACAGCGTGGTCAACGATCTGGTGAACCTATTCGGCGTCCAGACCTTCGTCCGGCTTCACGGCATCTTTCACAACGAGAAAGCCGCCACCGTGCCCCCTACCCGCCCCCCAGCGCCCGCGCAATCGCCCGCTCCAACTCATCCTTCCCCAACCCCGTACTAATAAATAACTCCTGCCGCGCCCCCTGGCTCAACGCAATCGCCTTCCACCCATTCTGCGTCTGCACCGTCACCCGCATCTTAATCTCGCCCTTTGCATCGCGCACCGGCCGGATCACCCCGGGAATCACCGACCGGATCTCCGGATTCGCCGCCAGCAGCCGCTTCAACAAATCCCGCACGCCGTCAATAATGCTGTGCTCAATCTTCAGCTTGCCCTGCGCCGTCCGCAGTTTCACTTGAAGCGCTTCTTATACAGGAAATCGATGCCGAAAACGCCGTTTTCCTCGCGCAGCGCTACGGCCGACCAGTTCCGGTTGATATCCCACTCGATCTTCACCAACTGCTGGTTCGCCTGCGCCAGGTTCGTCACATACGTCAGCGTAATGTCTTTCGAAATCTGCTGCTCCAGCGTCAACCGCGCCTGTGGCACCGCGTTCACACCCGTCAACAGCGGATCGATCTTCAGCCGGCTCACTCCGAAAAACCGCTGCAGCCTCCCCGAGATCGGCGCGGCAATCGCCTGCCCCAGCAGCGAATTCGTCGACGAAGACAACGCACTCTGCTGGCTCACCGTCTGGCTGCTCGCCAACGACGAATTCGTTCCCGGCGCGCGCCCCACCGCCAGCAGCGCGATAATCTCATTCGATTGCAGCGGCGGGTCCGACCGGTACGACAGATTCAACTTGTTAATCGGCCCAGAGAAGTTGATGTTCACAATCACCCCTCTCACCTGCGTCTCCAGGTCCATGTCCAGCACCGGCTCGATCTTCGTTGTGTTGTAAAACGCGATGTTTCCGCGGTTGATGGTGTATTTGTTGCCGAAAAACTGTACATCGCCCTGGTTCACGTTGATTTGGCCCGACAGCACCGGCCGCACCGCAATCCCTCGAATCCGCAGGTCCGCCTCCGCCTGCAAATCGCTGGTCACCGACGTCATGAATTGCAGATTCGGCACCGTCTCCACATGAATATCCAATTGCAATCCACGCAAGAACTGGTTCGGCGTAGTCGGGGTGGAGATCGGAACCGACGACGCCAGCAGCAGACTTCCCAAATCCGCCTTCGGAT
>JANXXV010000492.1 GCA_025350445.1 Bryobacteraceae bacterium
CTACACTCTCCATCCCAAACAGATTGTGAACTAATTGTTGGACTGCTGCTAAGCTCAAACGGTATGGCGTACGACTTGGGATTGGCAGATCGAGTTCGCGTGGTTTTAGGGCGCTTGAGCGACTTCTCCGAACGAAAGATGTTCGGCGGCCTATGTTTCCTGGTGAACGGGCACATGTGCTGCGGCATCGGTGCGATCTGCCGAGAAAATAGCCCGCGCCCTGCCAAGCAGAGTCATGAAGCCGACGCGGTAGAGGGTGCGCGACATAGAAGTGATGGTCAGGCGGCGCGGCGCCCCTCCCAATAGTTCTCGAAGCGGCCATTGAGGTGGCAACATCGCAAGGCGATGATGGCGTTGGCTCCGCGGACAGTCCAGAACATACCGGATTGCTTGAGACGTGAGCCGATGACGGTCTTGCAGCCGGCTTCGATAACGCCAGACCCAACGAAGAGGTGTTGGCGGCGGAACTCAGAGTAGCGCATGCGCTCGGCGTTGGTCTGAAAATATTCGGCTTCAGTGCGTATTGCTTCGGCCAGCGAAGGGTGGAGTGCTGCGACGTCGTGGAGCGCGAGAACCAGCTTTTCGATCTTGCCTTTATCGAGCCACCGCTTTTGAAGGGGTTTCTCCCAAACTTTCTGCTTGGCCGTGTCGCCGGGAAAGAGCAATCGGGCTACGTCCCACAGATGTTGGCGGGCATGGTAGAGATCGACGATTTGGATCGCGGAGGGGAAGTGTTCGGCGGCAAGATTACGGATCCATTCCGCTCCGTCGCCGAGCACGACTTTCTTTAGCGCGCGGCTCCAGCCGCGATTCCAAGCTTCCAGGTAAAGCCGTTTGCCGAAGGCCTCCGCTGTTTCAATCGCGCCAGTGTAGGTGGTGGTGTCTGGATCACGGATGGCAAACCCCTTCTCATCCCAGGTGGTCTGAGTAAACACACAGCCGAGTTTGACCTCGCGCGTGTGGGCGGGCTGGCCTTCGGTCTTGCCTTTGCGGCCCAGCGTCTCCTTCTTCACCACTGGTACACCGGTTCCATCCATCTGGATATACAAAATGGGAACGGGCTCGCCGATCACTATGGGTAAATCCAGTTGGACGGCGCGTTGAATCTGTTGCTGCTCGTGCGCCGCGATGTCCTCGCCGATGGCTTCCGCATTGCGTTCCACTGATTTGGCGGTGACCTCCAGATCGGCGAGCAAACTCAACTGTTCACGGCCTTGCTCGAAGGGCCCGTCCAGACCGACCATGGCCTGCATCCGGCGCACGCCCGGCGAAAACCCGGTGTTTTCGACGTCCAGTTCGACATCGGCGGGAAACTGGCCCACGTGACAGTGCGGGCACCAGTAGTAAGGGCGCGTCAGTTCGGCCTTGCCGACGGCGGTCAAAATGGGCTTGGAACGCAACTCCCGGTAGCGAGATTGTTGGCCGCAAGCGCAGGGACGAGTTCTCTGGTCCTCCGTTGGGGCTGGAAAACGCAGCAGTTCGGTCAAAGCGGCGGCGCCTGCCTGGTGCATCGCCGAGCGCACCGCTCCTTCCACGGCCTCCAGGTCCAGCCGCCCGCTCTGGCGGCGGCCGCTGAACAGAACCCGCACCAGCCGGTCTACCTCACGCGTGACTTCTTGATGAATCGTAACAACCGTTTTTTTTCCTCCAGCGTCCAGGTAGTGTCAGTTGGCTCGACCGGCCGGTGTTGACAGATTTTCTCGTTGACGCTGACCAGTTCGCTGCTGAGTTCCTGCAGCCGACGATACTCATTGATCTCGGCTTGCGCTTTGTGCCAGGCCGCCGGCGAAGGAAATGATTCGGCGACCGTTTTCCCATTCACCCGGCGAGTGAGCCGGACTTGAGGATCATGGCCTGGGTCGTTGGGCTTAGCGCAGTGGCAAGATGGCTTTCCGCAACGGCGAGCGACCGCGCAGATAGAACCGGGGCGCATGTCGCCGAGAGCAGTGAATTGGATGAGGATCTTGGAGCGCTTGGCTTCCAACTCCGGCAATGATTCTGGCATGGTGAGGCCTCCTGTTCTGAGTGTATCATCACACTCAGAATCACGCCACCATACAGGGAATCCGCACTACCGTCACTTCCTGGTCGCACACCCGCCGGCCGTCCGCATCTTCCAGCCAGGCGAGAAAATCCTGTATGCTGTACAGATTGTGAACTCGAAAGAGGGAGGCCCGGCGCATCAGCCGCAGCTCGAATCGCGTCTCCTGCTGTTTCACGACGGCAAGCAGATGTTTGCCGGCAAGCCGGCGGCGGTTGTTCCCGCGCAGTTGTCCGGCCTGAAGAAGGTGGTGGCCGGCGGGCAGCTTCAGCTTGGCTCGCGCATGGCACAGGGTGAATATCGTGTTGCAGATCGTCGCCGAAGACAAGCTGGCGAGCGCCA
>JANXXV010000506.1 GCA_025350445.1 Bryobacteraceae bacterium
TCGGCACCAAACATTTGTCGGTCATAGCTTGCCTGCCTAGCCTGGTTTGAAGGATCTCATAGTCAGGCGATCGCGCCCAAGACTGATTCCAGTTTCTGGCTCACACGATCACGCGCCCCGCGTGTTCTGATACTCCTAGCCGAATACCTTGGTGATCACGCTGCCGCCGAAATCAGTCAGTTTTTCATGCCTGCCGTTATGCAGATACCAAAGCTGGTTTTGGTCCAGACCCAGCGCGTGCAGAATCGTCGCATGGAAGTCCCGCATGTGGTGACCGTTCACCGCGCGCAGACCCATCTCATCCGTCTCGCCAATCACTTGTCCACCCTTCACGCCTCCCCCGGCGAACCACATCGTAAACCCATGCGGATTGTGGTCGCGCCCGTTGCCGCTTTGCGACATCGGCAGACGGCCGAATTCGCTGCCCCAGACCACGAGAGTGGAATCCAGCAGGCCACGCTGCTTCAGGTCTTTGAGCAGCGCCGCGACGGGTTGGTCCGTCAGGCCGCACATCTTTTCGTGATTCGCTACCAGGTCTTTGTGCGCGTCCCACTGAATGCTTACCGGGCCGCCTCCAGAGTACAACTGCACGAAGCGGACGCCCCGCTCCACCATGCGGCGCGCCAGCAGGCATCGCGTTCCGAAGTCCGCGGTGTGTTTCCGATCGAGCCCGTACATTTTTCTGGTCGCCTCGGATTCCTTGGTCAGGTCGACAGCCTCCGGCGCGTGGCTCTGCATGCGGAAAGCCAGTTCATAGGAACTGATGCGCGCCGCCATCCCGGTGTCGTTCTCCGACGTGTCCAGATCGTTCATCTTCTGCAGCAGATCCAGCGTGGCCCGCTGCCGCTTGGCGGTCATGCCCTCAGGCGGCTTCAGATTCAGAATGGGATTGGAACCGCTGCGAAGAAGTGTCCCTTGATAAACGGCGGGCAGGAATGCCGAGCCCCAGCAGGGCGTTCCGCCTTCGGGCGTCCCTTCCGGCTGTGGCATCACGACGTACGCCGGCAGATTCTCACTTTCGCTGCCGAGCCCATACGTTACCCAGGACCCCATGCTGGGATATCCCATCAGAATACGGCCGGTGTGGACCTGATACATCGCGGGAGCGTGAACGACACTTTCGGTATAGAAGTTGCGGACGAAGCAGATATCGTCGACACACTGCGCGACATTGGGAAACAGCGCTGAGACGTCCATGCCGGATTGCCCGTGCTTCTTGAATTCCCAGGGCGAGGAGAGAAGCGGATCGTCGCCTTTCGTAAATTGGCTTTCGATTCGGCCAAAGCTGTCCGGGAGCTTCTGGCCTTGAAATTTCTTGAGCATCGGCTTGGGATCGAAAGTATCCACGTGGCTCGGCGCGCCCACCATGTAAAGGAATATCACCGATTTGGCTTTCGCTTCAAAGTGCGGCTTCTTCGACGCCAAAGGATTGCCGCGGACCTTCGCGGCAGCTTCCCGCGCCAGCATCTGCTGCAACGCCAGCGCGCCGAAGCCGTGTGCCGCGCCGCGCAGAACATCGCGCCGGGTGAGCGCGGGCCGAAAATGCTCAGGGTATATAGACAAACTCATTGCGATTCAGAAGAGCCAGACAGAAGTCCGGCATCGATCCTTCTGCGGTGAAAAACTCGTTCGCCATTTTGATCTCGCTTGCTACAGGCAGTCGGGAAAGCGTCAGCTTATAGGCGCGCCGCAACTGGCAGACGCGGTCCGGGCCGCATTCGGTCTTGAGCCGCTCGGCAAACGCCTCGGATTGCTCATGCATAAACCCGCTGTTCATCAGAGTCAGCGCCTGTAATGCATGCGTACTGGTTAGCCGCACCGGGCAGGACGTCATGGTGTCGGGCTGATCGAAGTTCATCAGCAGCGGCAACCGAACGGTGCGCTTGTTCAACAGATACAGGCTGCGGCGGTTGTGCTCATTCTTATCCGCTAAGAGAGGCCAGAGATTGTCGGGTTCGGCCTCACTAAAAATCAACTCGTAGATTTCTTTGTCAATGGGCACCTTCACAGGCACGCCGCCCATGCGCGGATTCAGCTTCCCGGTAGCTGCCAGGACGCCATCGCGAATCGCCTCGCCTTCCAGCCGCCTGCGGTTCGCCCGCCAATAGAGAGCGTTGTCCGGATCGCTTTTCGACTTCCGCAAGTCATCCGAGGCAGATTGCATGTAAGCGCTGGAGAGAACGATCATGCGGTCAATGGCCTTGACGCTCCAGTTGTTCGTCATGAACCCGGTGGCGAGCCAATCCAGCAGTTTCGGATTGGTGGGGCGTTCGCCAAGTCTCCCAAAATCGTTCGGCGTGCGCACCAGACCGGTGCCCATGCGGAACTGCCAGATGCGGTTCACCATCACGCGAGCGGTGAGCGGGTGCTCCTCGGAAGCCAGCCAGTTCGCCAAGGCCGAGCGCCGGCTGCACGCGTCTCTTGTGACGCCTCCGTTGTTCACCGAAAGGACCGAGGGCAGGCCAGGCTCAACGGGAGCGAGCTTCTGATGGGCGTCCCCGATCTTCAGGATGTACGCCTGCGGAGCCTGGGCTGCATTCTGAACGGCGTATGCAGTGGGGAGCGGCTGCGGTTCAGTGAGTTCGATTTCATGCAGCCGCTTGCGCAGCGCCGTGCGGCGTTCGCGGTCAGGGGTGGACAACACCGCCAGCACTTCATCCCATGAGGATCCGATTTGCGCCGTGGCGTCCTTGGCCAGCCGCGTTTGTTCTTCGGTGCGTTTTTCCTTCGGCGCATCGAGAGCTTCGCGGAGCTTCGGCTCCAGTTGCGCGGTCTTCTCCGCCTTGATCTTCTCGCGATAAGGCTTTTCGATCTCCGCAATCTGGTCGTTGATGGGCTTCAAGCGCGCTTCGTAGACTTTGACATCCTGGGCGTGCTGCCCGCGTTCTTCACTGGAAGACAAGTCCACATCTTTGCCTTCGGTTGAGGCGAAGACGGCTTGCATGCGGTAATAATCGGCCTGCAGGATAGGATCGAATTTGTGATTGTGACACTTGGCGCAGCCGATGGTCATACCCAGGAACACAGATCCGATAGCCCCGGACATTTCGCTCAACACTTCCTGCCGGTTCGCTTCTTCGTCCTGATTACCGCCCACCAAATGGATCGGCCCGGCGCGATGAAAACCGGTTGCGATCAAAGCATCGTTGCTGCGCGGGTAGAGTTCATCGCCGGCGATTTGTTCCTTCACGAACAGGCTGTATGGCTTGTCCCGATTGAAGCTGCGGACCACGTAGTCTCTGAAGCGCCAGGCGTGCAGGCGTTCCAGGTCGAGTTCGTAACCGTTCGTGTCGGCATAGCGGATCACATCCAGCCAGCGCTGTGCCCAACGTTCGCCGTAGTGCTGGGATTGGAGCAGCCGGCCCACCACCTTCGCATAGGCATCGGGAGAATGGTCCGCCAGAAACTGGTCTACTTCAGCGGGAGTGGGCGGCAGCCCGATGAGGTCGAGCGTGACGCGGCGCAACAGACGGGCCTTGCCGAGTGGGGCGGACGGTTTCACATTCTTCGCATTGAGCGCTTCCAGCAGAAACGCATCGATCGGCGTCCGGACCCACGGATCTTCGACGGCAGGAATCGCATCGCGGATAGGCTTCTGAAACGCCCACCAGTTGCGGCGATTTCCGATGAAGGCTTCTTCCTTCGGATCTACTCTCGGATCCGGCCACGCAGTTGCCGCAACAATGATTAGGATTCCGGCGGCAATGGCGGTGCGTCTGCGGCGCATGTCTCCTCTATTCTTCACACAACACAGAGGCCTTTTCAAATACATCCAGCAGCATACGGTCCGTCAGCTTGCCGGTGGAAGTATTCTGCCGGCTTGGATGATAGGAACTGAGCAGCAGTGGTTGTCCGTCCCCAACCGCGTGAACCACATTGTGGCCGAATGCGAAGGGCGCCCGTGTGTGGATGATTCCCTGTTCTTTTAGGATGGCGAGGTAGTTGTCGAAGGCGAGTTTCCCCAGCGCCACCACCACCTTCAAATTTCGCAAGAGCTGTAGTTCCCGCACCAGATAAGGCCGGCAGCGCGCTATTTCATCGATGTCAGGCTTGTTATCGGGCGGAGCGCAGCGGACCGACGCTGCGATATAGGCGTCGTTAAGTACCAACCCATCGTCCAGGTACCGGCTGCCGGGTTGATTGGCGAAACCCGCCGCATGCAGCGCGCGGTACAGGTAGTCACCGGAACTATCCCCGGTGAAGACACGACCGGTGCGGTTGGCTCCGTGAGCGCCAGGGGCCAAGCCGATGATGGCCACGCGCGCCTTCGGATCGCCGAAGGACGGCACCGGTTTGCCCCAATAATCCCAATCGCGAAACGCACGGCGCTTCACCAGTGCGATCTGCGTGCAGTGTGCCACTAGACGCGCGCATTGACGGCATTCGACGATCTCCCGCTGCAGCGCTTCGAGTAGATATTCGCGCATGGCCGCCAGGGCCCGGGCCCGGTGGCTGACCGTTTGCTTCTGTGCGACCGGCACTTCGCCAAAGCTGCGGCCGAAGCCGGGGTAGTAGAACAGGGGATCGTAACCGAAACCACCGCTGCCTCGCGGCGCATGAAGCAGCTCGCCTTCCACTTCGCCGCGAAACGTTTTCAATAATTGCCCTTGACGCGCCAGCGCGATCACGGAAACAAATCGGGCGCGGCGATCCGCGATGCCACCCATACGCTCCAGTACCAAACGGTTATTGGCCTCATCCGTCGCGCCTTCGCCGGCATAGCGGGCCGAGTAGACCCCGGGGGCTCCGCCAAGCGCGTCTATCACCAGACCCGAGTCATCCGCAAACACTTCCTCCGCGGTGAACCGGCTGTAATAGATCGCCTTCTGAATTGCGTTGTCTTCGAACGTCTGTCCGGTTTCCTCGCATGGCTCGATGGTGGAAAGACCGGGCAGTACTTCGGCGCCAAACTCACGCAGTTTCCCTGCATTCGTGGTGGCGCCGTACAGCTTCTTCACTTCGATGCGAGCGCTTCCTTCTGAATCTCGATCAAGTCGCGGACGCCGCGCGAAGCCATCGCGATCATAGACAGCAACTGCGTGTCGTTGAACGGAGTCTTCTCTCCGGTCGCCTGCAACTCAACGAAATGGCCGGAGCCGGTCATCACCACGTTCATGTCCACCTCGGCCTGCGAATCTTCTTCATAGTTCAGATCGAGCATCACCTCGCCGCGGACTACGCCGACGCTGGTTGCGGCGACGAATTCCTTGATCGGGATGGTCTTCAGCTTGCCGAACGAGACCAGTTTCCGCAGCGCCATCACCAGCACCACGTAGGCGCCCGTGACCGCGGCGGTGCGCGTGCCGCCATCGGCCTGCAGCACGTCGCAATCGATGATGATACTACGCTCGCCCAGCGCTTGCAGGTCCACCACCGTGCGCAAAGAACGGCCGATCAGGCGCTGAATTTCCAGCGTGCGTCCACTCGGCCGGCCCTTCACAATCTCGCGCGGCGTGCGTGTTGCCGTGGCTCGCGGCAACATGGAATATTCCGCCGTCACCCAACCCTTGCCGGTGCCGCGCTGAAATGCCGGGACCGTTTCCTCAATGGAGGCAGCGCATAGAACGCGCGTGTTTCCAACTTCGATGATGGCGGAGCCTTCGGCGGTCAGCAGATAATCGGTGATCAGCCGGACCGGGCGCATTTCATCCGCTTCGCGGTTTTCTCTTCTATTGATGGATTTTTGCAATGGGAACTCAATTCGCTTTCATGCCGTAGTAAAACACCAGGGCGACCAACAGGAATCCTATGAAAATCAGTACCAGACAAGGGATGGCGCCTTGCGCTCGTGGAGATACGCCTCGCTTCTTCCCGCGTGCCAGTTTATATTTACCCACACTGTCGATCCTATCACTGCGCCTTGCGTCCGCGTAAGAAAACAGCGGTCTGGTGGAAGAAGTCGTCCAATGCGG
>JANXXV010000524.1 GCA_025350445.1 Bryobacteraceae bacterium
TTACCTGGTCGCTAGGGGAATACATCAGCGGCGGCGCTGTCTGGCAGGCTTTCCAATTGAAAGAACAGCCCCCGGCGGTGAAAGGGATCTTCGCCAATCAACCTTCTCCGTACGAGGGCAAGATCGGTAGCGTCTGGAAAACGTTTGCCTGGCTGCTCGCACTGCTGTTTGTGACCATGGCCGTCATGGCTCTGGTAAGCCGGAACGAAATGGTGTTCGACCAAAAGTATGCGTTCGATTCCGCGCGCAGCGGCGAGGCTTCGTTCGTCACGCCGGTATTTGAGCTGAAGGGGCACCGGTCCGGGGTGGAAGTGGAAGTCGCGACGGACCTTCGTAACGATTGGGCTGGATTCAATTTCGCGCTGATCAACGAAGAGACGGGAACCGCCTACGACTTCGGCAAGGAAGTGAGCTACTATTTCGGATCTGATAGCGACGGCAGTTGGAGCGAGGGTAGCAGTAAGGCCAGTCTGACTGTACCCTCGGTTCCCTCCGGCCGCTACTATCTGCGGGTGGAACCGGAGATGGATGCCAAGTACGGCGCCACCATGTTCAACAGTGAAGCGATGCACTATGAGATCAAGGTGAAGCGGGATGCGCCGTCGCTGATATTCTTTCTAATTGTGTTCTTCCTGTTGTTCATTCCGCCGATTTATGTGACGATCAAGACCTTCCAGTTTGAGAGCCAGCGATGGGCGGAGAGCGATGTGACGCCTGCCTCATCCGGTTCCTCATCAGGCGATGACGATTGATGCGCAACCCCATCTATTCCGTATATGGATTCCTGCTGCTGCTTACCGCGGGGTATGCCCAGTACAGTGGTTGGAGTCTGGCGCGAGTCAATGAAGTGAAGAACGTTCCACGGTCCGTGCGCGATAACCCAGGAGCATACCGGTCTGTCTACAGCGGCTATTCGCACTATTCAGGAGGCAAATAACATGAGTGAGTTTCATCCCGGCTATCTGCTGAACGCGATACTTTACGCGGTGCTGGGCATCATCATCTTTGTGGGCGCATTTGCGCTGATCGACAAGATGACGCCCTACGATTTGTGGGGCGAAATCGTAGAACAGAAGAACGTCGCGCTGGCGATTATGGTGGGAGCGATGTCGATCGGCGTGTGCATTATCATTGCCGCCGCCGTACATTAAACTTTGTCGGCGGTACTGTTCCTCTCCGTCTTCCTGATTGCCGCATGCGGGCTCATTTATGAGTTGATTGCCGGCACGCTTGCCAGCTATTTGCTGGGCGATAGCGTGTTGCAGTTTTCCACCGTGATCGGCGCTTATTTGTTTGCCATGGGCATCGGCAGTTTCCTGTCGCGCTTCGTTGGCAAGGGGTTGGTGGCGCGGTTTATCCACATTGAGCTGATGGTGGGCCTGGTGGGCGGCTACTCTTCGTCGCTGCTGTTCTGGACTTTCGCTTATACGCAGAGTTTTCGCTTCGTCCTTTATCTTCTGGTCGTGCTGATTGGGACGCTGGTGGGTTTGGAAATCCCGCTGCTGATGCGCATTCTGAAAGACCGGTTTCAGTTCCGCGATCTGGTTTCGCACGTCCTCACTTTCGACTATTTGGGCGCGTTGGGCGCGTCGCTCTTGTTTCCGCTGCTGTTGGTTCCAAAGCTTGGGCTGGTGCGGTCGGCGATTCTGTTCGGGATGATCAATGCGGGCGTGGCGCTGTGGACTACGTTTCTGTTTCGCGATCAGATTGGGCGGGCGTTTGGATTGCGGGCGATGGGCGTTGCGGTGCTCGCGCTGCTGAGTTGCGGTATGGTGGGCGCCGATTATATTTCCGCGGCGGCCGATAACAATCTTTATGCCGATGAAGTGATCTTCTCGCGTAATACGCGCTATCAGCGCATTGTTTTAACCAAGTGGAAAGACGATGTGCGGCTGTTTCTCAGTTCGCACCTGCAATTCAGTTCGCGCGATGAGTACCGCTATCATGAGGCGCTGGTGCATCCGGGGCTTGCTCCTATTGCGGGGGCGAGACATGTGCTGGTGCTGGGTGGCGGCGATGGCCTTGCCGTGCGGGAGATTCTGAAGTATCCAAACGTGGAAGCAATCACCCTGGTGGATCTGGATCCGGAGATGACCAAGCTGTTCCGGACCAACCCGATGTTGACGGCAATCAATCACGATGCGTTGAATTCGAAGAAGCTGCGCGTGATTAATGAAGATGCGTTTCCGTGGCTGGACACGAACCGCGAGATGTTCGATTTCGTGGTGGTGGACTTTCCCGATCCGACGAATTATTCGCTGGGGAAGTTGTATACCACGGCGTTCTACCGGTTGCTGGCAAAACACGTTTCCGCGCGCGGCGCAATTGTGGTGCAGAGTACCTCGCCGTTGTTTGCGCGGGAGTCTTACTGGTGCATTGTGTCTACGTTGAAGCAGACCGGATTGAAGACTTATCCGTACCATATTTACGTTCCGTCGTTTGGGGAGTGGGGCTTTGTGCTGGCGGCTGCGCGCGAGTATGAATTGCCTTTGCAACTGCCGGAGGGGATGAAGTTTCTCACCTTGGAAACATTGCCGGAGCTGTTTCGGTTTCCAAACGACATGCGACCGATGGAGGTGGAGCCCAACCGGTTGAACGATCAGATTCTGGTCCGGCTCTATGAGCGGGAATGGAAAGATATCGTCCACTGATGCCGACTCGCCGTCAGTTCCTGAGCGCCGCGCTGGTGGGCCTGCCGCTGAAGGCGGAGCGGCACGTGAGCGGCGGCTTTGTGAACGAATCGCAGATCGTTGGGCACACATTGCGGGATGGCATCCGGTTTTCCACGTCGACGCAGAGGGTCAAAATTCCGGTGGTGATCGTGGGCGGGGGGATGGCTGGACTTTCCGCTGCGTGGCGTTTGGATAAGAAAGGCTTTCGCGATTTTGTCGTGCTGGAAATGGAGCCGCGGGCCGGTGGCAATTCGCGCAGCGGAGCGAATGAAATCAGTGCGTACCCCTGGGCCGCGCATTATGTACCTGTGCCGAATCCGGAAGCTGTTTTCGTGCGGGAGTTGATGGAAGAGTTCGGTGTGCTGAGCGATGGCAAGTGGGACGAACGGGCGCTGTGTTTCTCGCCTCAGGAGCGGCTCTTTCTGCACGGGCGGTGGCAGGAGAATCTGGAGCCGGAGATTGCGGCTACGCCGAAGGATCGCGAGCAGTTTCGGCGGTTCGATACGGCGATGAAAGAGTTCAGGGCCTCGCGCCAGTTTACGATCCCGATGGAGGTGGGCGCGAAGGACCCGGCGCTGGACCGGCTCTCGATGAAGGACTGGATGGCGCGGCAGCGTTTCGATTCCGCTTATCTGAACTGGTATGTGGATTATTCATGCCGCGACGATTACGGCTCGCACTCGCAGGACACGTCGGCGTGGGCGGGGGTTCATTATTTCGCCTCGCGGCAGCATGACGAGAAAGGGCCGCTTACCTGGCCGGAAGGCAATGGCTGGATTTTGAAGAAGCTGCTGGCGAAGCTGGGCCGCTATGTGCGGACGGAAGCTCTGGTGCGGCAGATTCGAGCGGACGGGCAGAAGTATCGGGTGCTGGCGGGCGATGTGGAATACGTCGCCGATAAGGTGATTTTTGCGGCGCCTACATTTGTAGCTCGTAATGTTTTAGAGAATCCGCCGGCCGTTCCTTTTGAATATTCGCCTTGGCTGACTGCGAATCTCACGCTGGACCGCTTGCCGCGTGAAGCGGGCGCGGAATTGGCATGGGACAACGTGATCTACGATTCCCCTTCGCTGGGTTATGTGAACGCTACGCATATGAGCCTGCGCTCGCGGGTGGATCGATCGGTTTGGACTTACTATTGGGCGCTGGCTAGCGGGACGCCCGTGGAGAACCGGAAGATGCTGCTGGCGCGGGATTGGGGTTATTGGAAGGATGCGATTTTGAACGATCTGGCGCGGGCGCATCCGGATATACGGGAGTGCGTTTCCCGGGTGGACATCATGCGCATTGGGCATGCGATGGCACGGCCGGCGGTGGGGGCGATTTTTTCAGAGGCACGCCGGCGTTTGGCGAAACCGGCGGGTAACCTGGTTTTTGCGAATTCCGATTTGAGCGGGTTCTCGATTTTTGAAGAGGCTCAATACCGGGGTGTGAGTGCCGCGGATTACGTGCTGCGGAGAATCTAGCGGGAGAGTCCCCCTTAAGAGTTGACGACGGGAGCGAGAGCGCGACCGAGGGGTCGCGCGCAGACGAGGGCGTTTGCCCCACCGCATGTTGTAAAGAATTAGCCGGGACGGCGCACTCGGGTTGAGTCCGTAAGCTGGGGAGGCCGTCCTGGCGCTTCATCTTTTGCTGAGCATGTCTTGCAGCAGCGCATCGCCATGTGGGGAGACGCCGTGCCCCGGCGCCGATGCCTGGCTGAGCTTCGCCAGCCCGTCCTGCGCACGTTTGCCGCTGTCGGATGCGGGGTTCGCGGCGATGGCGCGTTTCCAAAAGGCTGTCGCCTGGTCGAATTGATTGAGGTTGGCATGAATGGCTCCCAGGTTGTAGAGGCCGTCTACGTTGGTGGGGTAGTCTTTCACTAACCGCCCGGTTTCCCGAATGGCCCCTTCAATGTCGTTGGATTCAAACAGGGCGCGTCCCAGCTCGAGCCTGGCTTCTTCGTTGGCTGGTTCCTGTTTCAGGATCTCTTGCAGATGGGCGGCTGCTTTGTCTGCGTGGCCTCCGCTGCGCTCCAGCTCCGCAAGACGCATAAGAATCGGCGGATGGCCCGGTTTCATTTTCAACTCTTCCGCTAGCGCCGCCAATTCGTGCGCTGCATCTTTGGGGGCGGGTTGCGATCCATCGACGGCCGGAAGAGAACCGGCCGTTGCGGGCGGGGTAGCTTTTGCCGTTCCGGAACGGCGATTGATGCCCACCACAATGGCTGCTCCGATCACTATCGGAATTGCGGCGATCAAGATCTTTTTGAGAATAGGGTTCATGGGGTTGCGAGCTCCTGTGCTGAATGTTTCATGTTTGGGCCAATGGTTTTCCGGCGGCGATCAATTGACGGACTTCCTTCACCGCTTCCAGCGTAATATCTTTCATGCCGAACTCGATGCCGATCTTTTTCAGGAAATCGGTTGGCGGAGTGCCTCCGGCGAATACCCAAACGTAATCGTTTTCTATCTCACGCGATTCCGCGCCTACATCGAGGACCACCGACTTTTCGCGGATCTCCGTGGGATTGGAGTTGAATAATACGGTTAGCTTGGCGGACCGGGAATACTCCTCGATGCGCTGTGCGTTGCGTTCCTTGATTCGGGAGAAGGAGTCCTTGCGGTAGGAGAGCGTGACCTGATTTCCGCGTTGATTGGCGAGTCCCATGGCGGCTTCGATGGCGCTGTCGCCTCCACCCACCACCAGTATTTTCTTGTTTATGTAGTGGTCGGCTTCAATCAGGCGGTACATCACTTTGGGAAGCTCTTCGCCCTTGACGCCGAGCTTTCGCGGGGTGCCCGCGCGGCCAAGCGCCAGAACGACTGCCGCCGACCGGTACTCCCCCTTGTCCGTGGTTGTGAGGAATATGCCGTCCGCGCCGCGGTGGACGGTTTCGACCCGTTCATTGGTGCAGGCGTTGAAATCAGCCCGATCGAGCACGGTCTTCCAGAACGCCAGCAAGGTCTCCTTTGAGATCTCGGTCTTCTTAAACTTGCCGTACAGAGGGAACTCTACCGGGCTGGTCATCACCAGCTTTTGGCGTGGATATTTCGCTACCGTTCCACCGATCTCGTCCCGCTCGATGGTTATGTAGCGGATGTTGCGCTCAATTGCGCGGAGAGAGGCACTGATGCCGGCCGGTCCGGCTCCAATGATTAGTACGTCATGGATGCCATCGCCAGGCGCTCCGGATTCGGCGAGGCGCGCGGCAATGGTGTCGATACATTCGCGCCCCTGGTTGACGGCGTTCTTGATGAGTGCGAGGCCGCCCAATTCGCCCGCGATAAACAGATTGGGCACGCTGGTTTCGTATTCCGGAGTCAGATAAGGTACGTCAGCGCCCATTCGCGGGCTGGCCATTACCATGGTGATGGCGCCGACGGGGCAGGCATCGGCGCACAGGCCGTGGCCAATGCACTTGTGCCCGTTGACGATGGCCGCCTTGCCACCCAGCATCGCCAGCACGTCGCCTTCGGGGCATACATTGGTGCAACTCTGGCATCCGATGCAGTAGGTGGTATCGATGGAAGGATGTTGCGACAACGGGCCGCTGGAGTACATTTCGCCGCGTGCGGCGGCCTCGCGGGCCAGCCGGTCCCGCTTCCGCAGGCTGAGGAAGTAAAGTGCCAACGGTACGGCCAGCACCATCCCGGTGAAACCATAAATCCAGACAGTATCGTTCATCAGAAATAGCCCATCATCAAAACCACCCCAATGTGTACCACGGCCAGCAGGGCGAAGGATACGCTAAACGGGCGATGGACGACGTGCCACAGGTTAAAAGCCTGATGCACCCGGTCCAGGAAGGCCATTTTGGTGCTTAGCCACGACCGTTTGCGCACCAGGTCGATCACCGATTCCAGATCGGCGTGTCCCGATTTTAGCAAGCCGCCCAGGGTGGTGAATTTCTCTGAACCGGTGAGGACGCGCCGGCGAAGACGAGCTACTAGCAAGGGGCGCGCCAGATCCAGACGGAGCATGGTCCACAAGAGGGCGATCAAAGACATGCGCCGGATCTCCGCGCGCGAGGGAACTTGAAGCAAAGGTGCGATCACTTCTTCCGGGATCAGGGACTGATGATCCATTTGAGCGGCCAGTTCGCGCGCCTGGGTTTCCAGCTCGCCCATGTCCAGTTGAACGGCGTTCAGACTGCGGGGCACTTGCGCGTAGAGGAAGCGGCCGACAAACCCGCTGAGGGCGACGGCCATCATAATCCAATAGGCGATACCGGCCAACCCTCCGAGTTTGAAAGCTGCGTGGAATGTGACGACGACCGGAGCGGCAATGCCAACAAGCACGTGAAAATCCAGCCAGTGTTTCGTCTTGCCGATAGAACTCAGCCACTTCGATCGCTTGCGCAGAGGGTAGATCGACAGCACCACGAACAAGGCAACGCCAAGCATCCCCATTCGTAGTCCAATGGTTCCGCTGGGGCGCAGTAAAGGATGGAGAGGAGATTCCGCGCGCTCCGCCAATCCCATACGGTAGTAGCCCGCGCCGTAGATGGAGAGGCAAAGAATCATGGCCGCGGTGGCAAGAGACGCGACCGCGAATCTGATCCGGTGGAAGCGGTCGCCGTCGCGGCGGGTATTTGCGCGGATGGTTGGAAAAGTAGTGGCCATGGTCTAGTGTTTTTCCTCGATCTTGGTCTCCGTCTCCACGGCGAAGAGTTTGTATGCGGCGAAGCGGTGCAGATTGCGCCAGTGCTGGTGGCGGGTTTTGACTTCAATTTGCGCCGACTGCGGAAGCCAGTATGTCTTCGCCCGCAAGCTTACAGGCGCGTAACGGACATCGGTTGAAAGCGTCTCTAATCCGATCTCTTCCGCGGGCTCCCTCCAATGCGCTTCAATGCGGGCCACCATGCCGCTGGCGGGCTCAATCCAGGCGGTTCCCTCCCAGGCGATGGGGTACTCCCGGCCCTTCAAATCCAGGGCTCCGGGAGATTTTCCGCCGGTGCGCGGAACAAAAGTAACCGGCACCAGTTTGCGCCCTTCGATCTCCGCTTCGGCTTGCGGCGAGAAGAAATAGCTGGACTGAAACTCCGGATGCAAGATCAGCAGTAGTGTCGCGAATCCGCGTGTGGCCAACAGCGATCCTTGCGGTGCTTTCCTGGCAGGGGCACTGGTCTCGGCGCGGGATTCATCCACCAGCAATTCCCCCCCGCTCCAGCGCATGGAAATCAGATAGTCATAGTCGGACTGGCTCCGCAGAAGAGTCTTCCCCTTTTCGTTGAACTTTTCCTGCGCCAGGTGCTCGGTACAGGTCACCGACGAGAGTTCGTCCCAAAATTGCTGTACGCGCTGGCCGGCACGGTCCAGTAGTGTTGCAGCAGGCGGCGCTGTAGCTGGCGCTGTTGTAGCCGGCGCGCCAGGGACCGGCGCCAGCGCCAGCAGATTAATAACGATAGCCAAGCGAAAAAAAGGTCTGATCATAGCTCTGAATCGATCCGTGATACGAATTCCATCCCGCACCCAGCGCGTAGTGCCGGCCAATAAACCAATCGAGGGTGGCGTTCATCCACAAGGAGCGCGTATTTTGCGATACCGCTGAACTGAGTTCCTGATCGCCGCCCTGGACTTCGAATCGCAGGCCGTTTCCCAATTCGCGCGACAGCGACACCGATTGGTACCAGCCCTTGCCAAGCGGCGACTGAAAGACGGAACGCCGGAGGTCCGCGCGAAATCCGGTATTGGCGAAGTTGCGGAGGGCGATTCCATACATCTGGTTGAGCGAACCCTTTGCGTCTCCGCTGCGCTGATTTTGGCCCACCGTGCCGTAGAGCGAGATTTGGTACGGCAGTTCCAGGCGGATTCCACCGCTCAACCCGGTGAACAGATATTTATCCAGCAAACCGGTGCCGATCAGGACCAGGTCGAAAGTAGGAATCGTGCGGAAGTAGTTGTGATTGACATCGAAGGAGATCCAGCGCGCGGGCTGGACGCGCAGCGTGAGGAAACTGCGGCTGAGGGCGATTCCCGAATCCAGATTTCCCAGCCGGCCCACGGTTAACCGGTCCGCTTCCATGTTGTAGAACACCGACAGGTTCTGTTTCCAGGAGAAATTATTTTCCAGAAATGCGTACTCGCGCTCCGCTTTCCAGTGCAGCCTGCTGATGGCGATCCCGGCCGTCTGCGTATATCTGAGCTTATCAAAACTGCCTGCATCGAGCGCCAGAAGTGCACCGCCCAACTGGCGTCCCGGTTTGTAGTCCCAGGCGGAAGGGTCGGGGGTGGAGCCGCCGAAGGCTCCGGCGGTCCAGTGCTTGCCCAGCCGCCGGCCGACATAGGCGCCGTCAATGGTGCTGAGACTTCCTGCCCATGGGATGAGAAGGCGGCCCACACCAAACGAGTATCGGGATTCCGGGTTGTTGTAATAGAGACCGATGTGATAGGTGCGGTTGACCACGTCCCGCAAGGTTTGCGTTTGTGGGCCGGAACCGTCGCGGCTGTTCATCCTTCCACGCCAATAGCCGGTGAGGTTCCAGAAGCTGCCGC
>JANXXV010000537.1 GCA_025350445.1 Bryobacteraceae bacterium
CATGTGGAGTTGCTTGTCCGTGGGTTGGCCGAATGCTTTCAAAAATAATTTGAGCAGTCGGTACCGACTACTTGGGTGGTATTGCCGCGTCGGCGAAAAGATCTCCCTCAGAAGCTCTTCACTGCGCAGTTCCACAAAATCCCAATCGCTGATCTCTGAATCAGTGATCTGCTTCGATCCGTACTTTGCATTCAAGTAGCTCCTTACCTCTGCAGAGGACATTTGCAGTTCAATGTACGCGCAGAACGAAATGTTGAGGCACAACGCCTCCAGAAAGACGGATAGGAGTCTAAAATCCTGCGGTCGGTAGTAATCTTCGGTAATACTAGAGCATTTTCATAATAAGTATCAAGGCTCACGCCTGATAGCCGCAGTGACGGAAATAGGCGGCAGCCTGGTCTGGTGTCAGCTCGGCCAAGGCAGCGGTGACAGCTTGCTCGAGAGCTGGGAGTGTCCTCGCCTTGGCGGCGCACAGATATTGCTTGGCTTGTGCCCAACATTTCTCGATCGGGTTGAATTCCGGAGAATAAGGGGGAAGGTACAGTAGCTGCGCGCCCGTGGCTAGAATCCTCTCGCTGACTCCGGCTACTTTGTGAGCCGCCAAGTTGTCCATCACGACCACGTGGCCTGGCTTCAACTTCGGACACAACACCTGATCCAGGAAAGCCAGGAAGACATCGGTATCGGTCGGAGCTTCGATGGTCATCGAAGCGACCCAACCAGCGAAGCCGACGGCTCCCAGCAGGGTCAGCGTTCGCCAGTGGGCCGGCGTGCTGTCGTTCACCCGCTGACCGCCAGCCACGCGCCCGTAACGACGCGTCATTTCCGTCGTGATGCCGCTCTCATCCACGAAGATGAATCGCGCGGCGTCTATCTCGCCGATCATCGACGGCCAGCGCTCCCGCTGCTCTCTGATCCTGGGGAGGTCCTGTTCGGCGGCGCGTAGCGTTTTTTTTATACCGTAGGCCCAGCCGGTTGAGCACTTCCCACAACCAACCAATGCTCACAGGCAACTGACGCTCTTCCAACAGCCGCAACTGCAACTCGGCCAGCGTGGTATCCGCCCGGGTTTGGACCACCGCCTTTATGAAACTCTCGATCTCCGGTGTTACCTTACTGACGCGCCCGCGCTTGGCGCCTGGCTGCCATTCCATCTTGCCCGTCTTAGTCCGAGCCGCCGAGACGTTGTAAGCCCAGCTCACACTGACGCGGAATCGCTCGGCCAGGTCTTCCAATATCCCTTCGCCGGCATCATGCGCCTCCAAGAGCTTACGCCTGAGATCATCTGAATAGGCCTTCGCCATGTGGGTTGTACGCAGCATCGGCCAGAGCCTTTAAATTATAGCTGAAAATGCTCTAGTGTAGCGTTCAGAAAATCGATGGACAAGCCAAGCTGGACGCCGGACAGAACGTACGGAACGAGATCGGCAGCTCTGACGTTGAAGGAACGCCTGACGACACCTGATGAATGTAAATCCGGCAGTTCAAATCCTGCGGATCGTGCCAAGGCGCTGAAATGCCTCAGCGTTGCAACTGCTCCGCGAACCACCAATCGGGTGATCGCTGTTTCCGCTACAAGTGCTTGCGGGTTAAGAATCTATCCCGTTTTGGGTGACTCCAACTGCCGGATGAACCAGAACGAGTCAGCGGGCCTCATACTTAAAATCGAATCTGATGCAGAGGGCAGTTGCGCGATACGCCTTGTGGAACGGCGACGATGCCCCAAGGACTGTCCAACCGCCGGTTCATCGGGCTTACGCTGAAAAGTAATTGGTTTGGGCCATCTCATCGTCACATTCAGCGCACGGCTGTGACGAATCGTGACGGATCGAGGCAGTCGCGTGAAAGAAAAACCATCGCACGCCGGTAGTGCAGAACCGGCGCTAAGCTATTGATTCTGCTGAAACCGTGGGAAAGGTTCTTGGTAGATCTTCCGCAGCTTATTTAAAACAAATAAGTTGAACTGGCGGTGAGGGTGAGATTCGAACTCACGGAACCCGTAAAGGTTCAACGGTTTTCGAGACCGCCGCATTCGACCACTCTGCCACCTCACCGTTCCCTTCTAACTTAGCCTACTTCCGCTCTCCGGAGCAAATACTGAGATTTTTGCGTCAGGGTTTCCGGTCGTCGGACTGGTCTAGATCGAGAATCGACGTCCCCTTTCTCTTCGGAGGCGGCGATGCCTGTTTCCTTTTAAAAAACTGATCTCCCGCCTTGGCGCTCCGAATGACCATCGCGAATACCGCCAGAATCCCGGCCATCACGGCTACCGTCCCGATCACCATGTAATCCAGTTCTTTCAACGGCCCGGGCACCACGCGGGTCAGTATCATCGCGGAAACCCCGAACACGCAGAAAAACAGCGCCGGAAGCGCTAAAAGCCGCGCCGACCCAGCGTTGTTCTCAGGTTCGTCCATGGTTCGATTGTACGGCACAAATGAACGCGATGGTGCCGCCCGCCTATGGAAATTTACCCGAGTTCGCCCAGGAATCAGTCGTATTTTTCGAAGATGATTTGACGGCGGTCGAGGCCCAATTCCTTGAGCTGCAAGCGCAAATCGTCCACCATCGCCTTCATCCCGCAAATGTAGACGTCCATATCGCGCCGCTCGCCCAGGTTTTCGATTACGTGTTGCTGCACATGCCCCTTCAGCCCGCTCCATTCCTCCGTTGGCCGGCTCAAGGTGGGCAGGAAGCGGAAGTTCGGGTAGTTTTTCGCCAATTGTTCAAACTCCGCGCGATAAAGCAACGACGGTTCGAAACGAACGCCAAAGACTAAGGTGAATTGCCGGTCCGGGTTTGTCTCCAGATGCGCGTGGAGCATGGAACGGAACGGCGCAATCCCCGTCCCGGTGGCGACGAAGATCGAATCGTTGGGAGGATTCTTGAGTACGAAATGGCCCAGCGGACCTTTCACGTCCACCGTCGCGCCCGGCTGCATATCGAACAGATAAGGAGAAAAGAAGCCGTCCTGGACGCGGTTGAGGCAAAGCTCAAACCGATTGCCCCATGGCGGCGATGCGGTGGAGTAGGCCCGAGTGATCTTCTTGTCGTTGAACATACCCGAAAACGACACGAACTGTCCGGGAAGATAGGGCAACTGCTCTACTTCCGGGACTTCAAATACAAAATGCCGTATTTCCGGTGCGATCTCCCGTGACTCAATCAACCGTGCTTGCAGCACCGCTACCCCCATGTATTGCTTCCTTGGCGCGATCGAGAAGGACGTCCACCAGGGCGGGATGCCCGTCCATCGGCTCCGTGATCTCGATCCTGACACTACTATGGATGAGCCGGAGTTCCGCCACGATGCGAGGCAAATCTCTTTTCAAATGAATGCCAACCGTCAAAAAGTACGGGATGACGATGATCCGGGTTGCTCCCTGGTCCACCAAGCGCCGGACGGCTTCCGGCAGGTCCGGCTGACCCAGTTCCAGAAACGACGGCTCGATCAGCGGGAACTCGCCCCGGCGGCCTAGTTGGGCAGTAAAATCGCGGACGCCCTGATTGGCGGTCTCGACGCTGGAACCGTGGCCGAAGATTGCTATTCCGGTCATAGCTGGACGGC
>JANXXV010000551.1 GCA_025350445.1 Bryobacteraceae bacterium
GGTGCGGTGAAGAGCGTCTCCAGCGTGCCCATCTTTTTTTCCTCAGCGAAGAGGCGCATGGTCAGCAACGGGAAGATGAAGAAGTAGGACAGCCAGAACCACATGGCGTGGAAGGTATTCAAAAATTCTGTGTTGTCACGGGTCTGAATGACTTCATCAGTTTTCCCCACGATGTCCGCTTCAAGTTCCCCGACAAAACGCTCGAACATAGGATTGCAGGTGAGGTATACGCCGTTTATATCTTTAAACCAAATCAACTCTTTCAAAGATTTGAAGATAGCTTGCAGATGCGCCTTTTGAGACGACACTTGCTGATAAAGGGCGAACATTTCTTCAGATGAATTCATGTTGAATCGCTCCAATGGGTAGCGTTCTTCCTCGTGGTGGTTAGTGGGGCTACAAACAACTTTAGCCCCGTGCTGACAGCATATTTCAACGTCGATTTCGCATTACGCTTATCAGCGGGGGAATTGCCGCCCATTTCGTCCCATCGTTTGTCGGCGCAATCGATATCTCAGTAGGACAGGCCTGTCTTGGGAATTTTGACCTCTGTCTGCATAGTCCAACGAGATAGCGCTTGCCTCAGTGTGGCTGAGTCTCTGCTGGAATTCCTCGACGCTCAAAAATCCTATCGCGACACACAGCTTTCGTACCGCAACCTGGTGGGGAGCTATCTATCCTCGCTTGCTCAACTCAGTCTGGCCGTCGGCCAGGAGGTAACGCCATGAAGATTCAATCAGTCAGTCGTCTCATTGGAACCATCACTCTTTGCACCGCGGCGGCTTTCCTGGCGTCGTGCAGCCGCGAACAGAACGTGAGCGCAAACGGCAATGTGGTCGATCCGTCGCAGGTCAAAGTCGAAGAATCGCCCGACGTCAACCTTCTTAAACCCGAGCATCCGGAGCGCCTCCAGGTGGCGGTGGTCGAAATGCGGCTCGTCCGCGAAGAACTAAAGGTGACCGGTTCGGTAGCGCCAGATGTAAGCCGGTCCATTCCGGTGGTGTCTCTGTCTGGCGGCCGGGTCGCGGAGGTGAGGGCACGCCTCGGCGACGAGGTGAAGAAGGGTCAGCCGTTGCTCAGCATCACAAGTCCCGATATCTCGTCCGCATTCTCGGATTACCAGAAATTCCAGGTAGACGAAGTTTTGGCGCGGAAGCAACTCGCCCGGGCGCAATTGCTTTATGACAAAGGGGCAATCGCACAAAAGGATCTTCAGATCGCGGAAGACATCGAACAGAAGGCGAAGGTGGACGTATCAACCGCGGCGGACCGGATTCGCATTTTAGGCGCGGATCTAAATCACCCGTCCCCGATCATCGAGATAACGGCGCCGTCCTCAGGCACTATCGTGGAACAGAACATCACGGCGGGTACCGGCGTGAAATCACTTGATAATACACCCAACCTGTTCGTAATTGCGGATCTTTCGCGAATCTGGATTCTGTGCGATGTCTATGAGAATGACCTGGCGAAAGTGCACATGGGTGACGTGGCTGAAGTGCGCCTGAACGCCTATCCGGACAAGGTGCTAAACGGCCGCGTCAGTAACATCGGTCGAGTGCTGGATGCAAACACGCGGACGGCCAAGGTGAGGCTGGAACTCGATAACGCAAGCGGGCTGATGCGCCCGAATATGTTTGCTTCCATCACGTTTACGTCCGCCGGTTCAAAACGCCGGCCGGTAATCCCTTCCAGCGCTATTCTGCAACTGCATGACAAGAACTGGGTGTTCCAGAAGGCGGGGAATGGAAGTTTTCGCCGTCAGGAAATTCAGACCGGCATCACACTCCCAGATGGGAAAGCGGAAGTGCTGGGTGGATTGTCGAAAGGCGATGAGATCGCGCTGAACGCGTTACAGTTCTCTTCCGCGATCGACTCGAAGTAACGCGCGAGTAGTCAAACGATGATCAATAAAATAGTCGACTTTGCCCTCAATAACAAACTGATCGTCGCCGGAATTGGATTTCTCCTTTTGCTCTGGGGTGCGATCTCCTTTCACAATCTACCGGTGGAAGCCTATCCCGACGTGGCCAATAACTGGGTTCAGGTGATCACGCAGTGGCCTGGGCGCGCCGCCGAAGAAGTGGAACAACAGGTGACTATCCCGCTCGAAGCCCAGATGAACGGCGTGGGGCACTTGACGAACCTGCGGTCCACTTCCTTGTTCGGACTTTCGGTGGTGACCCTGATCTTCGACGACGACTCCAGCAACTTGACTAACCGCCAGCAGGTGCTGGAAAAGCTTTCACTCGTCACATTGCCAACGGGCGTGAACGCATCGCTAGGCGCGGATTACAGCCCTGTCGGTCAGATTTATTTCTATACCTTGACCAGTCAAAACCCGAACTATGACCTGATGGAGTTGAAGTCCTTGCAGGACTGGGTGTTGCTTAAGCACTTGAAATCCGTGCCCAACGTAGTGGATGTCTCCGGCTTTGGCGGAATAATACGCGAGTACCAGGTTCTAGTGAACCCGGACAAGCTGATCGCCTATGGCTTGAGCATCGGGCAGGTGGAGCAGGCTCTTTCCAATAACAACGTAAACGCCGGCGGAAGCTTCATCGAAACCGGCCAACAACAAATTAACGTGCGTGAAGTGGGGTTAGTCAGGAACGCGGCGGAGATTGGTGCAACCGTGCTCAAGACGCAAAATGGCACACCGGTGCGCGTGCGCGACATAGGCGATGTGGCACAAGGACCCAAGATCCGGCTGGGAAAGCTGGGGAAGGCGATTCACCGCGAGGCGGGTAAGGTTGTTGACCGCGATGACGTCGTAGAAGGAATTGTGTTGCTGCGCAAGGGCGCGGAACCGGAAGCGACGTTGCGGGCGCTTCACGAAACAATCGATGATCTGAATGATCACATTCTTCCGGTGGGCGTAAAGATCGTGCCCCACCTGGACCGCAGCGATCTGGTGCACCTCACAACCCACACGGTGCTTCATAACCTAACCGAAGGCATCGTCCTGGTGTCGGTAATTCTGTTTCTATTTCTCGGAAACCTGAGAAGTGCGCTGATTGTTGCGCTCACCATTCCGTTCTCGCTACTGTTCGCCTCGATTCTGCTTGATCTGCGGAACATACCGGCCAATCTTCTCTCGTTGGGCGCCCTTGATTTCGGAATGGTGGTCGACGGGGCGGTGGTAATGGTCGAGAACATACTGCGCCACGTGGGAAAGAAGGACGAGCAGGATCTGAGCATTGGAAAAAAAGTGCAGCGTGCCGCCCACGAAGTCCAGCGGCCTGTATTCTACGCCATCGCGATCATCATCACCGCCTATCTGCCCATCTTCACGCTGCAGCGTGTGGAGGGCCGGCTCTTCCGTCCAATGGCGCTAACGGTGGCCTTCGCGTTGTTGGGAGCGCTGATTTTCTCGCTCATCCTCGCCCCGGTCCTTGCCAGCTTCCTGTTCAGAAAGCAAGCCAAGGAATGGCACAATCCGGTCCTCGTGTGGATCACGGAACGTTACCGCAGATCCCTGCACGTGAGCATCCGGCATCGCTGGGTCACGCTTGGAGTGGCGGGCCTGCTAATTGGGTCCAGTCTGTTTTTAGGGTTCTCGGGATTGATTGGGTCTGAGTTCTTGCCGCATCTGGATGAAGGAGCGATTTGGGCGCGAGGCACTCTGGCGCCCAGCACCGGACCCACCGAAGGAGCGCGCGTGGTGCACGAGGCTCGTATCGCCTTCGCCAAATTTCCCGAGGTGACGCAGGTAGTCAGCCAGGTTGGCCGGCCGGACGACGGGTCGGATACTACAGGCTTTTTCAATACGGAATATTTTGTCGATTTGAAACCCCGGGAACAGTGGCGGCCTGAGTTCAAAACGAAAGACCAACTGGTGGACGCCATGGACCGCGAAGTGGAGAAAATCCCAGGCGCGTTATGGAATTTTTCGCAACCTATCGCGGACAACATGGAGGAGGCGGTCAGCGGCGTCAAAGGACAGCTCGCCGTTAAGCTTTTTGGAGAAGATTTGAAGAAGTTGGAAGCAACGGGCGACCAGATCGTCAGTGTAATGCGAAAGATTAAGGGCGTCGAGGATCTCGGCATCTTCCGCGTGATCGGCCAACCCAATCTAAACGTTGTAGTGGATCGCGCGAAAGCGGACCGCTTCGGGATCAACGTGATTGACGTGCAGGATGCCATCGAGACGGCGGTGGGAGGCAAAGCGGTGAGTCAGGTGTTGCAAGGCGAGCAACGCTACGACCTTGTGGTGAGGTATCAGCCGCAATACCGCGGCACCATGGATCAGATCTCGGACATCCGCCTGCTGGCGCCTTCGGGGGAACGTGTTTCCCTGCGGCAGTTGTGCAAGATCGGAGTGGAGGACGGAGCTTCGATGATTTACCGTGAAGGCAACCAGCGCTACATTGCGATCAAGTACAGCGTTCGCGGGCGTGACCTTGGAAGTACTGTGGAACAGGCGATGCGCGAGGTAACCAGCAACGTGAAATTGCCGCGAGGATACAAGCTCGATTGGGCGGGAGAATACGAAAGCCAAAAGCGCGCGAACAAGCGGCTGAGTGTAATTGTACCGATTACGCTGCTGATGATTGCCCTGCTGCTCTACTCGGCCTTCGGCTCGTTCAAGTGGGCCGGGCTGGTAATGGTGAATATTCTACTCGCGCCCGTAGGCGGGGTCTACGCGCTCTACTTTACCGGAACGCATTTCAGCGTTTCTTCGGGCGTCGGTTTCCTGGCGCTGTTTGGCGTTGCCGTGCAGACCGGCGTCATTATGGTGGAATACATTAACCAGTTGCGAGCCGCCGGAAAACCAATTGAATATGCGGCCGTGGAAGGTGCTGTGCTGCGGCTCCGCCCCATCATGATGACCATGCTGGTGGCTACGCTCGGCTTGCTTCCGGCGGCACTATCACACGGAATTGGGTCCGATTCGCAAAGGCCGTTCGCAATCGTAATTGTTGGCGGTTTAAGCGCTACGCTCTTGCTCAGCGTCTTCGTCCTGCCGGCGATTTATATTTGGATCGCCCGGCCAGGCGACGTGCTGCCCACTGTAGTCGAAGATCTCGAAGCGGCGGAAAAGGGAGATTTACTGCAAGCGACGTAGAGCCAGCTACGAAATGACATTTCCAATTACGACAAACCGATTGCTGCCACGCGCGGCTCGGAATGCCTTCCGGGCCACGACCGTGAGGGAGTGGTTTGCAATGTTTATTTCGTAATGAGTCCTTCGACTGCCGCGCCAAGTCAACCTCGATAGCGGAATAGCCCATCGCCGTTAGCGTGCGAACAAATAGCGAAGCTGACCGGGTTGACCTCTCCGGTCCATTTGAGATCGTGGTCGATCTGGCGGCGTTGGGCGCGATGATGATCTGACGCCCGAACAGGAATCGGGCAATGATCCGATTAGATCAAGACGAAACGCAAAAACCCGACAGAATCGAGAGAATCCCTTTAGAATCGCTGGTTGATAGCGTAACATTTCACCGTTCTTCCGCCGGCTCCAATGGAATATCCAGCCGTCCGCCCCGCCCGTAATATACTGAAACCCACCCTTCCCCCCCCACATGCCCAAAATCCCCAAACTCCGCTGGGTAATCGCCGCCATGCTCTGCGCCGCGACGATGATCAACTACGC
>JANXXV010000583.1 GCA_025350445.1 Bryobacteraceae bacterium
CGTGCGGTACCCTTTCATTTTCCCCATGCGCGCCACGTTTGCTTCGGCCGCGGCAACGTTGGCCTGCTGTACGGCGATAGCTTTTTCAAGCGCCTGCAAGTTCGCCAGCCGTGATTGATACTGCGCCTGGTACTGATCGAAATCCTGCTTGGAGACCACGCCCTGCGCCGCCAGGCTGGTCCAGCGTTGCGCCGTAACCCGCGCGAGTTCCACGTCCGTCTTGCCCTGCTGGAAATTCGCGAGCGCCTGCTCCACCGATGCCTGCGCCTGCAGCAAATTTGCCTTGGCTTGCAGGCCCTGGTCGTCTAGTTCCGGCGCTTCAATCTCCGCGATGGTCTGGCCGGCTTGCACCCGATCGCCGATGTCCACCATGCGTTTCACGATGTATCCATCGGCGCGCGAAAGAATCGGCGCCTCGGTGATGGCCTGAATATTGCCGGGCAGTTCCAAGTCGCTGTTCGCGGTGGAATGCCCCACCGGCATCACCTCCACCCGGGGCAGCGCCACTTCCTGTTCATGCGCCTCTCTCAGTACCAACGCCTGACGCTTCTGAAGCGGCAGGTATCCCGCGAAGAACGCCACTACGATCAGCACCGTCAGCGTTAGAAAAATCGCCCAGATCGTGATGCCGGACGGCCGCCAGAGTTTGAGTGGTTTCGCACCGTGGGCTGGGCCTTTCAAATCCTGAAGCTGTCGCTTGAGATCCTGATTCTCCTTTCGCAGCCGTTCTTCTTCCGCGCTGGTGGTCAGATTGGGTTCCATCGGCTTAAGCACGCTTCCACTCCGGATTCATTGCACCTTCCCGCTCCTGCTCATCGAGTCTGCGCTCATGATCCACCGGTGGTTTAGTCCTAAGATAACTATAAATAATTGGAACGACGAAAAGTGTGGTGACGGTGGCGAACAACAGCCCGCCGATCACGGCGCGTCCCAGCGGCGCATTCTGCTCGCCGCCTTCGCCGAGGCCCAGCGACATGGGAAGCATGCCGAGCATCATCGCCGTTGCGGTCATCAACACCGGCCGGATGCGTGCGTAACCCGCCGAGAGCATTGCCTCCCGCGCCGTAGCCACCACGGCCCGTTCTCCATTGGCGAATGTGACCATCAGAATACTATTCGCCGTGGCAACACCCACGCACATGATGGCGCCCATCAACGACGGTACACTCAGCGTCGTTCCGGTGACAAAAAGCATCCATAAGATGCCGGCCATCGCCCCGGGAAGCGCCGTAAGAATAATAAACGGATCCAGCCACGATTGAAAATTCACCGTCATCAGCAGGTAAACCAGCACCACCGCGAAGATCATTCCCAGGCCCAAACGGAAGAACGACGACTGCATCGTTTCAATCTGCCCGCGCAATTCAAACGTTGTTCCCCGCGGCAAGTGGGCCTCTTCTTCGTGCATGATTTTCCGCACCTCCGCTCCCACCCCGCCTAGATCGCGGCGGTCGACATTTGCATAAACGTCGAAAACCGGCCAGACGTTATAGTGGTTGACAATCACCGGCGTATAGGCGCGCTGCACCGAAACCAGGTTCGAGAGCAGTTGGGTGGCGCCCGCTGCCGCTCCCGGATTTCCGTAAGCCTGCGAGGCGCCGGCCGGAGCGGTTCCGGTGGACGCGTTCCCCGCCGAGGATGCGCCCGCCTGCGAGCCCTGCGTCGTGCTGTTCACCACGTTGGTCGCAACCGAGATTGGCGTACGCAGCAACGCATCCAGTGAATTGATGCGGTATTGCGGCGTCTGCACGCCGATGTTGTAGTTCACCCCGTTGGTCCAATTCATCCAGAAGTTCGGCGCCACGGTGTTGCTGCCGCTCAACGAGATAAGCATGCTGCTGGTGACATCGCGCTGCGTCAGCCCCATCTGCGATGCCTTCACGCGATCCACGTTCAACCGGATCTCGGGCTGCTCCTCCACCTGATGCACATGAACGTCGGCAGCGCCGGGGATGTGCGAAATCCTGGTGGCCAGTTTCTGGGCAATTTTATAATTGGCTTCCGCATTGCGACCAACCACCTGCAGATCAATCGGCGCCGGAATGCCGAAGTTCAGAATCTGGCTGGTGATGTTAGCCGGTTGGAAGAAGAAGACCATGTCTGGAAAGTTCTCGCGCAGGCGCTTCCGCAACCGTACCTCGTAGTCGCGCGTGGAGCCGTGCTTTTCTTTGGTGAGCGAGATCTGGATTTCGCCGTCGGCACTGGAAATGGTGGGAATGTCGCCCTGTGCAATGGCCGGCCAACTGTTCGGTATGCCGATGTTGTCAATCAACGTGTCGATTTCTTCGGGGGGGATCACCGCCCGGATCTCGCGTTCCAGCGCGGCGAAGCGAGCCTCCGTCTCTTCAATGCGCGTGCCCGCCGGACAGCGCGCGTGCAGCCGCATTTGACCCGAATCCACATTGGGAAAGAAATCCTCCCCGATCAGCGTGAGCAGCCCAAGCGACGCAATGGAGATTCCCATGAAGGCAGTCAGCACCCGCCCGCGATGCTGCAAGGCCCAATTCAGCAGCCCCATGTACCGGAAGCGGAGTTTCTCAAACAGCGCGTTGAACAAATGGTGCCCGCGCCAGAACAATCCAGTCCCGCGGTGACCGTCTTCATCCTGATAAATCTCTACTTCGGATTGCAGCAGATAGGCCATCATGGTCGGCACCAGCGTGCGCGACAAAAGATACGAAGCCAGCATGGCGAACACTACGGCCATGGCAAGCGGCGTGAAGAGATACCGCGCCGTTCCGGTCAGCAGCAACACCGGCACGAAGACGATGCAGATCGCGATGGTAGCCACAAACGTAGGCACGGCAATCTGCGAGGCCCCATCGAGAACCGCGCGCACCAACGGTTTCCGCATGGCAATATTGCGGTGCGTGTTTTCAATCTCCACCGTCGCGTCATCCACTAAGATGCCCACCGCCAGCGCCAATCCACCCAGCGTCATCACGTTGATGGTTTGTCCCAGAAGGCTCAGAATAAACAGCGAAGTCAAAATGGATAGCGGAATGGAAATGCAGACAATGAGGGTGCTCCGCCAACTGCCGAGGAACAACAAAATCATCAAGCCCGTGAGGCCGCCGGCGATGAGTGCCTCGCGCACCACGCCTTGAATGGAGGCGCGCACGAAGACCGACTGATCGGCTAGCGCCACCACTTTCAACTCCGGCGGAACATTGGCCAGGATACGCGGAAGCGCCGCCTTTACGGCGTCCACAATGGCCAGAGTGGAGGCTTTGCCGTTCCTGGTGATCGTGATCAAGACACCGCGCGCTCCGTTGGTGCGGACAATATTGCTCTGAACCTGGAATCCGTCATGGACCTGCGCCACATCCTTGATATAGACCGTTGCGCCATTCACCGTCTTGATGGGCAGCTCGTTCAAATCGCTCAGCAATAGTGGACTGCTGTTGACCCGTACCTGATACTCGGTCTGCGCCAGTTTCGCCGTGCCGGCTGGAAGAGTCAGGTTCTGCAGGTTCAGCGCATTCGACACGTCAATTGGCGAAAGTTGCTTGGCGTAGAGTTCATCCAGGTTTAGGTCCACCATCACGGCGCGCTGTTTTCCACCCATCGGATAGGAAACAGAAGCGCCTTGCACGGTGCCCAGTGGCGTCCGGATGAAGTTGTTGCCGATGTCGAATATTTCCTGTTCGCGGAGTGTCTTGCTGGACAGGCCGAGTTGCAGTATGGGGACGCTGGCTGCGTCGTACTTTAGAATATTGGCGGGAAACATCCCGGGCGGCATTTGCCGCAGCGAACTCTGCATGGTTGCCGTGACCTGCGCCACGGCCATATCTACTTTGACATTCGGGTGGAAATGAATCTTGACGACCGCGTAGCCGTTGTAGGCTTGGGATTCGATGTGCTCCACGTCATTTACGTTTGAAGTGAGACTGCGCTCGAAGTTGGTAACGACTCGCTTCTCCATCTCCTCCGGCGACAGGCCGGAATACACCCAGAGCACGCTCACGATGGGAATGTCGATGTACGGGAAAATATCCACCGGCATGGTGACGATGGCCGACCCGCCCAGAATGGCTATCAGGATGGACATCACCACGAAGGTGTAGGGGCGGCCAAGGGCTAACCGGACGATCCACATAACGATTTATTCCCGCGGTGTACGCGGGGACAAGGAGAACTCCTTAGAAAGAGGCAGTATATCAAAAGGTCTCCGGGAGCCCTGCTGGTCAGCTTGCATTCGCCGCGGAGGTTATGGAGATCCATGCGCTATCGTAGTGGGCGCTGTTTCACCCGCACGCATCGAAGGGCGATTCTCCAATTTACCGGCCCATACTAGCGAAAGCCGCTTCGCTCCCGAAGGCATTACTGTGGGCTTTTAAAGAAATCTTATCAGCGTCTGCGCGAGGTGTGTTCGAACGCTGGTGTTGCCGGACGAGTGGCGTGTAAGGCAATTGAGAAAAGCGACTGCGTCAAAGCGCGGGGCGTACCAGCGCGGCGATTCCGATTGCCGTGAGTAGCGGCCAGCCCGCATGACGGCTGCGGCCAATCTGTTCCTCGCGGACTCTGCTAATGGTCGATCGCGAAGTGGCTCTGCGGAATTGCTGTAACAGTAATTTCATGACAGGTTCTTGGTTAAGGCGGGAAGCGTGTTAAGTGCTGCGCGGCATTACGACCGTTTCGCCGGAATGACATGGAATCGGCGGCGTCCTTCTATTCGATAGGTCTCGAAGTCCGCATGATCCACGGTGAAGATTGCCGACAGAGCCTCACGCTTCGCCAGATACACGAGCGTCGCATCCGCGAAATCCATAGGGCGATCCGAATAACGCAACATCAGGGCTTGTATTTGCGCTAGTTCCGAATCCTCGATCAATGCCGGTACGATGGCGCCGGAACGCACCAGTCGCCAGGCGGCCTCCATCTCATGGCGGCTGTCACCAACCAGATGAAACAGTTCCGTCAGTACCGCTTCGGATGTTACCAGGGGCAGCCGGAGTTGCTCAAACGCATCTACACAAATCCGGTGCCAACGATCCGTTCGGTCCAGCAGCGCTAACATAGCACCTGTATCGATCAGAGCGTTAGCGGTCACGATGCCGCCGCAGACTCTGCCGTACAGCTTGGTGCACGTTCTCCGAACGCTTGGCATTGCCGCTCGCGAGAGATCCAAAGCAATTGGATGCGGCCTTCTGAAGGCGAAGTTGCTCCTCGCCAACGTCGGCGCAACCCTTGTTTAGCCAATCGCGGGCGGCCAGATCGAGAACCGCCGCCAGCGATAACTTTCGCCGGTGCGCTTCGCGCTCCAGCCCGGTCTTGAGATCTCGGGAAACACGCCAGCTATAGACTTCGGTCTTCCTGCACTACATCGTAGTGCATTCCCCGCTGCTCTTCCACTGACCAACGGAAAGCCGAGCCCCGGCTGCCGGCCCTTCCCACTTGTCTGTGAAATAACCCGCCGCTGCCGCCGCAGTGTCTCAGTCCTGATCCGGATCCAGGATTGGCTGGTCCGCAAGATACTGGCCCTCGCGCTGGGAAGGGCGGCCCTTCTATTCCGTTCTCGCCAGTCTTCGCCCACTGGCGATGAAAACTTTTATGGTCAGCACTGATTTGAAAAATCGGCAGAACCAACTCAACAACTTACAGCCATCCCCGAGACCGCCGCTTATTTCGATACGGTGCGCGTGAAACAAATCCCTCTACCGCGGAACAGAGGTATACTTTAACTGGGAGTATCTAGTCATGAACGCTATCCTGCGCTCCACCTCTCTTATCCTCGGGTCCTGTCTGATCTGCTCCACTTCCTTCGCCCAAGTCGCCATATCGGCGCGCTCCGGCATGGT
>JANXXV010000592.1 GCA_025350445.1 Bryobacteraceae bacterium
TCACCGGGCATCACGAAATCATGATCCCGCTGCTGGCCGCAGCCTTGATCGAGTGCGATTCGTGAACCCTGCGGATCAGGCCCCCGAAGTGCCGGCCGAACAGCTCGCGCAGCAGCCCCCGGGCGTTTTCTGGGGCTACCAGGACGTCGCCGTATTCATCGGTCTGGCGCTACCCTGTTTCCTTCTCGGCATCGGGCTGGTCAAGGGTATCCTCGCAGCCGCCCCTGCTCTTCGTTCCGGCAAGGCGCTGGAACTTCTCGCCGGCCAGTTTCTAGGCTATGCCCTGTGGTTCGGATGCCTGGTGGCTCTGTTTCGCACGCGCTACGGCAAGCCGCTGTGGCCGTCCATGAAATGGAATTTGCCTGCGGGTGTAATCATTCCCTCGCTCTCGCTCGGGCTGGGTCTGGCGATCGCTGTTGCAGTCATCGGCGTCCTGTTGCGCACGCCTCAGACTGACTCCACGCTTCTAGACCTCATGAGAGACCGGGGCTCCATTATGGCGGTTACGTTCTTCGCCACCACCCTTGGACCATTCTGCGAGGAGCTCGCCTTTCGCGGCTTTCTGCTGCCGGTGTTGGTCCGCAGTGCGGGTGCGGCGGCTGGCATCATTTTGACTGCTGTTCCGTTTGCACTGCTCCACGGACCGCAATATCACTGGTCCTGGCAGCATCTGCTTTTGCTCAGCGGCGTGGGCTGTATATTCGGTTGGGCCCGCTATAAGACAGATTCCACCGGAATTCCGGCCGTGATGCACGCCGGTTACAACGCCACATTCATGGCAGGCTTTATTCTTTCGAAAGGGGAGTATTTTTAGACGATGGTAGAAACCATTCAGTGGACGGATGCCGGCGTAGTCATGATCGACCAGACACGCCTTCCACGCGAGCAGATCTTTGTCACCTGCACAGATTACATCCAAGTAGCCGAGGCAATTCGTTCCATGGTAATTCGCGGCGCGCCCGCTATTGGAGTGGCCGCGGCAATGGGAGTCGCCATCGGAGTGCAGCACACCGCTCGGACCGACCTTGCCGTCCAGTTCCCCATCATTTGCGAAACGCTGGCCGCAACCCGCCCCACCGCCGTAAATCTCTTCTGGGCCATCGACCGCATGAAGAAGCTCTACGCCGAAGTCGAAGCTGAGCCAATCGGCGTCATCCGCGCCCGCTTCATCCGCGAAGCCCAACAAATTCGCGTCGATGACATTGCCATTTGCCAAGCCATCGGCCGCCACGGCGCGGACCTGGTGCCGGATGGCAAAACCGTGCTCACTCATTGCAATGCCGGCGCGCTGGCAACCGCGGGATACGGCACCGCGCTTGGCGTCATCCGCGCCGCCATCAGTGCTGGAAAAAAGATCGATGTATTCGCGGATGAAACGCGTCCGTTTCTCCAGGGTTCGCGGCTCACCGTCTGGGAGCTCGATCAGGATGGCATTCCAGCCACGCTGATTACCGACAATATGGCTGGGCACTTCTTGAAGTCCGGCCGGATCGGATGCGTCGTCGTAGGCGCGGACCGCATCGCCTCTAATGGCGATGTCGCGAACAAGATCGGCACCTATTCGGTGGCGGTTCTGGCTAAGGAGAACAACGTTCCGTTCTACGTGGCCGCACCCATCTCTACACTTGACCTCACGCTGGAATCGGGAGATGAAATCCCCATCGAACAGCGCCCGGCTCATGAGGTTACCCACATATTCGGCGTACCCGTAGCGCCCGAAGGAATCGCCGTGCAGAACCCCGCGTTCGACGTCACGCCCAACCGTTACGTCGCCGGGATCATTACGGAAAGAGGCGTGGCGCGCGCGCCCTACACCGAATCGCTTAAAGACCTCGTGAATCGGAAGGAGTCTCTATGAAGTGGATCTTACTACTCACCGCTGCCAGCCTGATGCATGCGCAGACCCCTCGCCGCGCACCCGGCTTCTCGCTTCCAGATATCAAGTTGCAGCAGCACGATCTAGCCGACTATCGCGGCAAGGTGGTTTTGGTCGATTTCATCCAGACCAGTTGCCCCGCGTGCCGCCTGCTCTCCACCGCGCTGGAAGAGGTAAAAGCGAAATTCGGCGATAAGGTGTCCATTGTTACCATCGTGAATCCGCCGGATAACCAGACCACCGTGGCCCGCTACATCGGCGCCTTTAACGTCACGTCTCCAATCCTTTTCGACTGCGGCCAGGTAACTGCTTCGTACGTGAAAATTCTTCCCGATAATCCCGTCGTTCACTTCCCTCAGCTTTTCGTAGTGGATCGCGAAGGAATGATCCGCACGCAGGCGGGCGCCGATGGCAATCCGACCGAAATGGAAAGCAACGCGTTGATTGCACAAGTGGAGCAGTTGTTGCAATCCGCGCCCAAACCCAAGGCCAAATGAATGGTGCGTCTGGTGTTTATCGCTGTGCTGATTGCCGTGCCGCTCGCCGCGCAGCAGCCTTTTTACAACGACGACGCCGGCACTACTTCGAAAGGCGTGTTGCACTTCGAGTTTTTCAACGAGTTCGACGCCCTGCAGCACGACCTCTATCCCAGCATCCCGCAGAACACTGCAAGCATGAAGTTGAATTACGGTCTGACAGACACCGTCGAGCTGGACTTGGACAATCCTTATCTTGCCATCATTCGTTCCAAGTTGAACGAACCGCGCAACTTCAATGGTGTCGGCGATACCAATATGGGAGTGAAGTGGAACTTTCATAAGGAGAGTCCGGATTCCCGCCTGCCCGCCTTGAGTACTTCGTTTTATTGCGGGTTTCCAACTGGCGACACCAGCAGGCAATTGGGTTCGGGCCTGATAGATTACTGGCTCAATGGCATTGTTCAGAAGAGCATCTCAGAACGGACAAAGATCACCGGCAATCTGGGAATCTTATTCGCGGGTAACACCAGCACGGGGCTCATCGGAATTCAGACGGGCGGGCGAGTTTACACGTTCGGGGCGTCGGTGGTTAGAAAATTTACGGAGCGCTTGAGTCTGGGAGTCGAATTTACCGCCGCCCATACCACCAATCTCGGTTTAAGCAAGAGCCAGTTGCAATTTCTGGGCGGCGGCAGCTACGAACTCCGGAAGGGCGTGGGGCTGGATTTTGGAGTGCTTGGCGGCAGGTACGTTGCAAGTCCGATCGTGGGAGCACTAGGAGTCTGTCGGAATGAAGCTGTTTTCGACCAAGAATCAATCACTTACAGACCATGCAATGTTCGTAAGTTATTGATTCTACGTTCGAGAAATTCTATCTCCGACAGACTCCTAGTGGCCATCTCCGTAGATTCCCCCCCTTCACCCGCTCCAAATAGATCTCGAAGCGCGCCGGTGCGGAGAGTTGATACGCTAGGGGCATGCGCGCCGCGCTATTGGGCTTGTTCTTCGCAGCTATCGTGTGTCCTGCATCTCCGGGTGAACTCAACATCGCTGCCCGCGCGGGCGATTTGGAACGGGTAAAAGCCCTCATTGCCGCCGGTGCATCCGTTGCCGAGCGCGATCCCCTCGGCGGCACCCCGCTCCACGATGCGGCCTGGGCCGGCGATATCGACGTCGTCCGGTATTTGCTGGACAAAGGAGCCGACCCGAATGCGCGGCACCTGGAATCCGGTTCCACTCCCCTCGATTACGCAGTGGTCACCAACCATCGCGACGTCGTGGAGATGTTCCTGCAACGCGGCTCAAAGCTCGGCCCCACTGCGCTTCACCTTGCGGCCAACCGGGGATACGGTGACGTGGTACGGATTCTTATCGCCAAAGGCGCCGATGTGAACGCTCGGGATTCGACCGGTTCCACACCGCTGGACGAAGCGGCATGGAAGGGCCAACTGGAGGTCGCCTCGATTCTGCTGGAACACGGAGCCGCGGCTAATGTTCACAATCCCGACACTGGAGTTACGCCGCTGCACGAATCCGCCGTGAAGGGCCATTGTGAAATAGCCGCCCTGCTGATCGGGCACGGCGCCGATATAACTGCCCGCGATAACAACGGATCCACCGCGCTGGATGAAGCGCTTCGTTACCGTCACGGGCCCGTTGTGAGCCTATTGCTGGAAAAATCGAAGTTGGCCACCGGTCAGGCGCCTGTCCTGCGGCAATTGTTGGATGCCGTAATGCGCGGCCAGACCGACATGGTCACTCTGCTTCTCGAAAAAGGCGCCGGCGCCAACGCGGCAACTCCGAACGGATCCACTCTCTTGCACGACGCCGCGCTCAAAGGCTATCGCGACATAGTGGCTGCACTGCTCGTCAGCGGAGCGAAGGTGGATTCCAGAAATGCCGCTGGCGGAACCGCCTTGCATGACGCAGCGTTGGCGGGGAGCCGGACAGTGGTAACGTTGTTACTCGAACGCGGCGCGGATGTGAACGCAATCGACCTCGAGACGGGCGCAACCCCATTGCATCACGCTGCTTCCTGGGGGCGCACTGAAGTTCTCATGGTTCTGATGGAACACGGAGCGGAATTGAACTACAAGAATAAGGCCGGCCAGACTCCCTTGCATGCCGCCGTAGTGAATGAGCAAAAGGAGACGGTCGAGTTGCTGCGCCGGCGGGGCGCTAAGGAATGAGCGCGGACGAGACACGGCACACCGGGTCAGCCTCGATTCTGAACGATCAGCTCGAAAGTCATCTGGAGCGGCTCTCCGCCGTAATTCAGCCCTTCGTCACCCGGATCGACAAGCAATTTGTCCGCCGCCTGCGCGATCTCGGCTATCCCAAACCCCAGATTCAAGGATTGTCTCTAATCACCTTCGGCGCGGCGGCGCGAACGTTTCAGGCCGGCGAGCGGGGGTTGCGTTTCTTTGAATCGGTCAGCCGTGCCGGAAAATGGCTGGCGAAATTGAATCTTCCACCCTCGGAAGTGATGAGGGCATTGCAGGAGTACGATCACCTTCTTCAGCCGAACCTGGAATCGCTTTCCGGCGAGGCGCTCACCAGCTTTCGTTCCGTGCGCGAACAATTGCAGTTCTGCGTCATCCTGGCGCTGAATGAGGCGTATTACCATGTCCGCGAGGCAGAAACACAGGCGCTCCATCAGATCTTCCGCATCGAACTCGAAGCCCGGAATATCGACGTGTTGTTCCGCCGTTTTCTGGAAGCGGTGACCGGCGTTTGCGAGGCCGACGCGGGCCATCTGTTCCTGCTCAGCAAGGATTCCGCCATCTGGCAGCTAAGCGCCAGCACAGCCACTGGAGTCTCCGAAGATGCCATGCCGGAAGTGCCGAATTCCGCCACTCTCTCTCGCCAACTCTCGGAACCGCGAACCATCGTCCGGACCCAGCGCGCCAAATCCCTGCTTGACCCCGGCTGGCGCGCACGCTATGCCTGCTGTTGGTCCTTCCCATTGATAGAGAAGGGAAAGCTGGCGGGAGTGATGCAGTTTGGCTTCCACCTTCATAAGGACTGGCTGCCCCGGGATCAGGATCTGCTGGCGGCGGCGGCGGAGCGCTGCCTGATGGCCGCTCAAAAGATGCGCCTGGTGGAGGATCTGGCTTTTCGGGAACAGCAGATCCGCAACTTGGCGGAACACATGCTCCATGTGGAAGAGATGGAGCGGCGGCGCATCAGCCGCGAGCTCCACGATGAAGCCGGTCAATCGCTCGTATGTATCCGGCTCATGATCGAGATGATCGAAATGTCCCTGCCGCCCTCCGCCGATGAGTGGCGGATTAAACTGGCGGAAGCACGCGATCTGACCGAAAAGACCATTTTAGAGATGAGACGGCTGATCGCAGACCTTAGTCCTGTCATCCTGGAGCAGTTCGGACTGGAATCTGCTCTGCGGCAGTTGATGAAGCGCTTCGAAGCCAGCTTCAAATGCCAGACCCATTTGGATATCGCGAAGATTAATGGTCTTCCTCCGAAGCTGGAAATGGTGGTCTATAGGATCGTTCAGGAGTGCTGCAATAACATCAGCAAACATTCCCGCGCTTCTAATGTAAACATTTCCGTCTCTTCAGCCGATGAAATACTAAGTCTACTGGTGTTAGACGATGGAATCGGGTTCGAAGTGGAAGCGGCGTTGGCGAAGGAAGACTCGTTCGGCCTCGCTGGCATCCGCGAGAGGGTTGCTTTATTGGGTGGAAAATTCCAATTGCGCAGCCGCTATCTGCCTGGTAGGAAAAGAGTTGGGTCCGCTCCGAAGGGAACGGAAGTAATAGTGCAGTTGCCAATCCGTCTCGACCGGAATTGGGAAACTAAGGTAATATAGTACGAAGTAGCTAAGGGTACGCCCTGGCAGGAGAGCGCTGGCGCAACATATGTCTAAGATCCGGATCATGTTGGCGGACGACCACACACTATTCCGCCAGGGAATCAGAACCCTGCTTTCAGTAGAAACCGACATGGAAGTCGTTGGTGAGGCCGCCAACGGGGGCGATGCCGTCGATAAGTGCGGCGAAACCCGTCCTGACGTGGTCCTGATGGACATCGGCATGCCCGGCTTAAGTAGTTTCGAAGCGACCCGCCAGATTAAGAAGAACCGTCCGGAAACTAAGGTACTATTCCTGACCATGTATGACGATGAAGATTACCTGGTGGAAGGTATGGAAGTGGGTGCAAGCGGTTACGTGCTGAAAGATAGTCCGGCCGTGCAACTGGTTGCCGCGGTTCGCGACATCTGCCGCGGTGGAAGTTACCTCAGCCCGCGCATGCTTTCACAACTTGTGGACGATTTCCGTTCCCGCATCAAATCAGCCAACCGCCTCCCCCGATTCGCGACGCTAACCACTCGCGAGCGTGAAGTGCTCAAGATGCTGGCTGAAGGCAACTCAGTAAAGGAAATAGCCTGCGATCTCACCTTGAGCGTGAAAACGATTGAAGCACACAAGTTCAATCTCATGCGCAAATTGGATATCCACAACAAGGCGCAACTAGTACAGTACGCTATCCAAAAGAAGATCATCAAAATCCCCAACCTGGTATAGTCCCCAGGAGGGCGGACCCCATGGTCCGCGCGGGTCCCCCGGGACCCGCTTCCTCGGATCTGGTGTAGTCTATAACTAACCCAGTGGAACCAACCCGTAGAACATTCCTAACAGCCCTGTCCACCGCCCCATTCCTTCACGCCGCCGGAAAACGCATCCGCTTGGGTGGCCCGATTTTCCTGGAATCGGAAGATCCGGAAGAACTAGCCCGCGAACATCGAAGGCTAGGCTACAGCGCCGCCACATGCCCAAAAGCCACCGCGGACGACAAAGACCGCACACAAGCCATCGTGAAAGCCTTTGCCGGGCAGGACGTAGTGATTGCGGAAGTGGGAGCATGGGTGAACCTGCTGGATCCGGATTCCGAAAAACGGCAAGCCAACCTCAAATACGTAACCGGCAGGCTGGCTCTGGCCGAAGCAGTCGCCGCCCGCTGTTGCGTCGACATTGCCGGATCGTACAATCCATCCGCATGGTATGGATTGCATCCAAGAAACTACACGCAGGATGCCTTCGATGCTACGGTAGAGAACTGCCGCAAGGTGATTGACGCCATCAAACCCGCGCGGACGAAGTTCAGTATCGAGATGCAGGTCGGCTTACAACCGCGCGGACTTGACGGTTATCTCCAGCTCATCAAAGCCGTTGACCGTAAGGCGTTCG
>JANXXV010000606.1 GCA_025350445.1 Bryobacteraceae bacterium
ACGTTGCTGTCCATGGGAGATCCGGCGCGGATGGAAACGGCGCGGGATCTTGGCACCGCGTTGCGCGCTGCGCGGAAGGCTCCGGCGGATGCGGCAATCTTCATCACGGGGTCGCTGTACCTGGTGGGGGAAGCGCGGGCGGTCCTCGTACAATAGGAGGCGGATCATGTCTCCAGGGCTGCTTCGAGCGCTGTTCATTACCGACCCGCTAATCATCGTCGCGACGATTGTCCTAGGGCTGCTGAACCTTTTCGTTTCGCTGTTCGAGACGGATGGTCGGCGGCAGGTGGCGATTGCGCAGTATTGGTCGCGAGTGCTGCTGTTCATCGCCGGCGTGAAGCTGGAGATTGAGGGGTTGGAGAAGATCGATCCCAAGGGCAGCTACGTCTTCGTGTCGAATCATGTGAGTTACATGGATACGCCGGTGGTGCTGGGGCATATCCCGCTGCAATTCCGGTTTCTGGCGAAGAAGAGCCTGTTCAGCATTCCGTTTCTGGGGTATCACTTGAAGCGGGCGGGCCATATTCCTGTACCCCGCGAGAATCCACGGGCTGCGATTAAAGCGATGTCGGAGGCGGCCAAGGCGATTCAGGACCGCGGTGTTTCGATTCTGATTTTTCCGGAAGGAGGACGTTCGCTCTCGGGACTGAAGCCTTTTAAGGAAGGCGCGGCTTATATTGCGATCAAGGCGGGTGTGCCTGTGATTCCCTTGTGTGTGAAGGGAACGCTGGAAGTGCTGCCGATGGGTTCGCTGAACGTCCGGCCGGGGCGCGTGATGTTGCGCGTGGGCGATCCGGTGCCGACCTCGCACCTCACGTTGCATGACAGGGCGCGGTTGAGCGACGAGCTTTTTCAGCGTGTTTCGGAATTGCTGGGCGAACCGTCATATACTCAAACGAAATGAAGATTTTGTCCGTTGCCCTGGTTTCCGTTGTTGTGATCGGCCTGGTTTATGCACAGCAACAGCCGTCCGTTTCGCCTTCGATTTCGATTGAAGAGTATGAACCGAAGTCGACGCTGGTGGTCACCGAGCATCATCCCACGCGAGCTAAATATCCTTTTATAGACGTCCACAACCATCAGCGCGATGTAACGCCGAAGCATCTGGCGGAGTTGATCAAAGACATGGACGGGTTGAACATGCGGATCCTGATCAACTCGCCGGTGAACGGAAGCTGGGGCGATAAAACGAAGCAGCTGATTGACGGCTTCAAGGGCTTTAACAAAGATCGGTTCGCCACCATGACGAACATCGATTACAAAGGCGTGGACGAGCCGGGATATAGCCAACGCATTGCGGCGCAACTGGAGCAAGACATCAAGAACGGCGCCATCGGGTTGAAGGTTTGGAAGAATTTTGGGATTACCGAGAAAGATTCCAAGGGTCAGCGGCTGCATGTGGACGATCCGCGATTCGATCTGGTTTGGGAGGTCTGCGCGAAGTACAAGATTCCGGTGCTGATTCATACGGCCGATCCCTGGGGTCTGTTTCAGCCGATGGATAAATATAACGAGCGCTGGCTGGAGTTGAAGATGCGCTCGGGGCGCAACCATGGGTCGGAGACCGATCCGACCTGGGAGACGGTGATTGGCGAGCAGCACAACATGTTCCGCAAGCATAAGAACACGATTTACATCAACGCGCACATGGGGTGGCTGGCGAACGACCTGGGGAAGCTGGGCAATCTGATGGACGAGCTTCCGAACCTATATGCCGAGATCGGCGCGATTACCAGCGATCTGGGGCGGCAGCCGCGGTTCGCGCACAAATGGCTGGTGAAGTATCAGGACCGGGTTATGTTTGGCAAGGATCTTTACAGCGTGCCGGAATACTACACTTATTTCCGGTTGCTGGAGACCGACGACGACTTCTTCGACCCGATCCGCAAGTATCATGGCATCTGGAAACTATACGGGCTGGACTTGCCGGATGAAGTGCAGAAGAAGCTGTATTACAAGAATGCGCTGCGGATTTTCCCCGGTTTGAACGCGTCCGGATTTCCGAAGTAGGCTCCCGATCCATGGAGCGCGACGAGATTCTGCTGCGCCTGCGTGAAAGGATTGTGGCGTTTGCGGCATCTCGTATTGCAGGGGATGCCGCCGAGGATTTGGCCCAGGAAACGCTGATGCTCCTGCACGACAAGTACGCGCACGTCACCCGCCTGGAAGAACTGTTTCCGCTTTCGATGCAGATCATGCGATTCAAGATGGTGGCGATGCGGCGGAAAGCTTACCGGCGGGGCGAGGCGGGGCAGA
>JANXXV010000610.1 GCA_025350445.1 Bryobacteraceae bacterium
CGCGCGCGGGCTGGGCGCGATATTCCGCCACCGAATGACAGGTAGAGACCGCGTACCCTTCGCGCTCCAGAATCAGGCGCAGCGACCGGCCGATGTTCTCTTCGTCGTCGACTATCAGCACGCGCTTCGGAATCATTCTCATCCGGTGGGCAGCAGCACACGGAACGCCGCTCCTCCCAGTTCTCCTTCTACCAGCAAGATATCACCGCCGGAGAGCACGGCACTTTTGCGCGCGATGGAAAGGCCCAGCCCCATCCCCGACTTCTTGAACGAAATAGTGGGCTCAAACAGCGATCCGCGCGCGTATGGGCTCAACCCCGGCCCGGAATCGTGTACCTCTAATCCCACATTGCCTCCATCTGAAAATGTCTTTCCCAACACTACGCCGCCACCGCCGGCGGCCTCGGCTGCATTCTCCAGCAGATTCGTAAGAACGCCCTTCAGCAGGTCTGCGTCCGCCAGCGCTCTCAAGTCCCCATGGGCCAGCCGGACGTTGTAGATCACCTCCGGGTGCGCTGCTCTCAGAAACGCCACCCGCTCTTCCATCAGCGCGTTAAGATCCACCGGACCCAGTTCGATGGGCGGCTCGGCGGCGAATTCGGAAAAGGCGCGTACGCGGCGCTCCAGCGTGCCCACTTCGTCGACGACAATCTGCGCGGCTTGTTCCAGAAATTGTGGATCGTGCTCATTGCCGCGGGCGGCGATCTCTTCCATGGTCAGCCGGATGGGTGTCAGCGAGTTCTTTACTTCGTGCGCCATCTTCCGCGCCAGCGTCTGCCAACTGGCCAGGCGCGTCAAATGGACCAGCCGGCCGCGGCTGTGCTGCAACTCCGCGGCCGAGCGGTTGAAGGCCTCCATCGCGATTCCGATTTCGTCGTTCCCACCCCCCGGAAGGCGCGCCGCCAGATTCCCCGCGGCCAGCTCGCTCAACCCGCCCGTCAATTGTTGAATCGGCCGGCTGATGCGGTGCGCCCAATAGATGAGCGCGGAAATGGCAACCAGCCACGCGGCAGCCGCCAGCACGATCAATGTGTAGAAGAAGCCCTTGCGCAAGTCGCGTGCTTCGGCGCGCTCGAGCAATGCCTTGGTGGAAGAGAGTTGTTCCGCCAGCCTGTGCATCCCAATTCCGCCCAGCGGCTGCGTGTAAATCAGGATCTCCGTTTTCTTACGCACCATGTATTGCAGTTGATCCCCGTCCGCGCCCGCGATCGCGAATTGTTCCCGATCTTCGGAATCGGCGAACTCCTCCAACGGCTCCGGCCAGTTGCGCCGCTTGGCGAATTCAAAATGCTCCGCGGTGATTTGTCCGGCTGACGCTTTGGCCTTCAGTGATTGCCGTGCCTGCTGATAAAGCGCGCGTCCGGTGGATTCCAGAGACTGCGACACCGCCTGCAATTCACGCGTGGAAGCCAGGCTGAGACTCTTATCGAGCAACGCGGTGGTGATCCATAGCGTGGCCGCCAGCGGCGCCAGCGTCGCGGCCATGAAGATCACAACCAGCCGGTTGCGCAGGCGATTCAATCAGCACTCCTGCCGGCCGTGCTCCGCAGGTCGGCCAGCTTCAGCGGCCCCGCCTCCAGCTTCCAATATTGCGGCTGCCTGGCTTTGCCCGCACGGCCAAAGATCTCAATCAGACTGGCTATGCTGATGCCTTGTTCGCCTGGAACCGGAGCCGGTTCCTTGGCATCCTGCGCGTGCACTTCCAGCCGGATCCAAACCGGTTGATCGAACGGCAGTCCCGTGGATGGGAACGCCATGTTATCCAGGCACCACGCTTCAGCGGCGGAGGAAGTTAAGTGCGCCGCCCCGCTCTGGCTGCTACGCATCCGGGTCACGGAAAACCGCTCCTCCCATAGATCGTAGCTGAATACAAATCGCTCGAAGTTGCGCCGCAGCACCGCGGTTTTCGATTCCCCCAACACGCTAAGCTGGAAATCGTAGGCCACCGCGTTCCCGTGCTGAATTCTTTCCAGCGGCTTGCCGCTCAGGAAATGCAGCTTGGGCGCGGTGATGTGTAGTTGATCGCCGCCATTGCGTACCGATAGCTCCTGCCCCACCACGCAAATCGCCACGCAAATACACAGCAACTGCAAAGGAAAAACACGGAAGCGATGCGTCCGGAGGGATTTCACCCGGCCGCCTTAAAAGTTGGCACTCATCATAAAGAGAGGCTGCATGTGCCCGTCACGGAGCGGAAATCCAACGGTGAATGCCAGACCGTCGCGCAGCGATCCAAACAACAGCGAGCAGCCCACGGAATTCCGCGCCACCGCATTTTCTTTCCGGTCCCATACGGAACCGGTGTCGTAGAAAACCTCAAGCACCCGGTAGCGGTAGGACGTCGATCCGTAGATCATGCGCGATCCGCCCAGCGGGTCGATCTCGAATTTGTTCCAGCCGCGCAGCGTGCGGGTGTTGCCAAGAACGAAGCGCTCATACAGCGGCGCACGGCCGTTCATCGATCCCGCGCCAAACCGCACCAGTACCTCCTGACGATCGAACTTGCGCGAATACAGCGCGTTTATCGACTGCCGCGAGTATACGTAATCGCCGCCTAAAATATTGGTGGCCGCCCGCAGGCTATATCCTGCGTCCAACTCCTGCCCGGAGGTGTCCGAATCTACCCATTGACGGTGATATCGCAGAGTGGTGATCACCGAATGAGAGCCTTCAGTCCTGGCGACCGGAAACTGTGTTTGAAATTCTTCGAAGCTGACCCCCGCCGTCAGCATCAGGTTGCGTGTCAGCGCAATGCGCAACGACGGCTCAAAGTTATTTCGCGAACGATAAACCCCGGGAATATCGCTCCTGCGGGCAAGCGCATCTACGGTTGCCTGGTTCCATTGCTCATGGAAACTCTCAAAGGCGAACCGCACCTGCAACCGCTCGCCCAGCGGCACGGCTGCCCCGGCGGTGATTCCCGCGTAGCGCTCCAACAACTCGTTACCATCGCTTTGAATACCGAACTTCAACCGGGCAGGGCCGGCATCGAAACCCAGTTCTACCCCGCCGGTCCACCCCTGCTGCGAGTGGTAGGAAAATTTGGTCACGTCCGCATCTTCTTCCATCTTCCGCGGCCGGGATTCGAATTCCACCCGTACATGTTCCGGTGTAGTGCCCCTGCTTAGCTTCGCCATCACGCTGGCCGCGCGCAAGTCTTTCCGCATGCGGCGCGCCAGACCGTCCACGATGCCTTGCTCGAACTTCTCGCCCACCAACTTCTCCATATCCTCTTTGAGATGCTTGCTCAACTTCTCCCGATCCTTCTCAGTGACTGAAACGCTTTCGACGGTATAGCGTGAGTTGACGTTATCGGAGGGGACTGCGTTGCGGTTAGAATCGGCAAATGCCACGGTCGGAAGGAATGGCAGCAGCAGGAAGAGTTTGAAAACTTTCATCGCATCTACTCCTTTGCAACTGAAGCGCCAATCGCAGGTAGATGAAAACAAGTTACTTGACCGCGGCAAAAGTGTGCCGGGAATTCACGCCTGTGGCACACTGTAGGCTGTCGGAATAGATGAAAATGCCCGCATCGACAGCAAAGAGGAAAACGGCATCCCTTGCAACAGATCATGAAAAATCTCGCCGGAGTTCGTGAAATTATCCTACGCGTTTGCCAGTGTTGTTGAAATGATCCTACAAGGCGCTCCGTCCCCGTGGTACTTCCGGGTGCGCCGTCAGAACGGTCCGAAGCGAATGGATCGCTAAACGCTGTGCGACTAGGCGAGTTCTATCCTGTGCGGATGCTTGCAAGTGTGTGATGTGAACTGTAGATCATCCTTGAAATCCTAGAAATAGGGGGTAGCTGCGTCCCGGGACCCCGCGCTAGAGGAGGTCTCCGCAACCGACTTCCTTTCAAGGGAGCCGGAATCCGAAGTGAGCTATGTACTACCGCCCGGAGGCACGACGGCCGACCAACTCGGCATTCCGGGTCGAAAGCACTATGTGGAACTCACGATCTCCAACAAAATCGGCACGCGATTGAAGCTCGGATTAAGGGAGGCCTATGTCTACGGGGCATCGGGAAGCGTTCTCCGCATTGTTGACAAACGTCAGGCGGAAGAAGTTTCTTCTGGTGAGTCTGTTCTGTTTCATGTGGACACGGACGGGTATCTGGAGCACAGGTTGATAGAAGACTCCGTGCGAGCACCGCTTCGGATGTTGATTTGGTTTGGTGCTCGGGGGTCATCCGTTGCAGACCTTCCTTCATTTGAGGAACTCCACAACAAAGGACAAGTTACCCTGCGTTGGACACCGACTACCGGGACACCCATCCGCGCAAAAGCCGCCGTCAAAAAAGCCGCCGAGTGGGCGCGTAATCCACTCGGGACACCGGTACTCACGAGGACACAGTTAGCGGAAACCGCCTATTATTTATACTATCCGTTCGCGCCGGATAAGGTTGTCGAGTTGGATACAGAACGACAAAGAAGTCGTAGAGAGCTACGCGTTTTTGGAAGCGCCTGTCGGGTGGTCAATCCGATACCTCGCGGCAAACGGGTACGGAACCTGCGATTCTGCTGGGGGGGCGCCCGCCAGGACAGAGCTGAGGTGTGAACTGATATTGGTGTGACCGACTTTGCCTTCAAAAGCCTCCCGTTCTTCCTTGGTCATACCAATATGATTCCTTCGCGCGCTCTTGCTGTTCTGCGAAGAACATCGGCTGGGCCTACCTGCTCGGAGGCTTCTCAATCGAATGCTCAAGTTCAGGAATGGATCGCGCGAGGCTGCGGTGGGGCTCGTTGCCTAAAATCAACTCACGGGCAGCCTCGATCTCCTCGGTAGAAAGTACGCCGTAGGGACTGTTGCGTCGCAGCTCGTAATAGAGCGACTTCCTCAAATCGCCCTTCGCGTTTGGGAAGCTCACACATTCATATTCTGCAGAATAGAAGGTCCAATCGGTGTTATTGAGACCATCGGTCTCTGAACGAGTGTCCACACTAACCGTCGGTTGGGCCAAGCGTTTGAGATATGTAAGTGCCTGCTGGCTCTCGCTTGCGCCAAGTTCTCGAATAGGTTCTAATTCTTCGGCGTAATGATGTTTGCGAAACCAGCGCGACCAGCCGCTAATCGCAATCTTCCGCAGCGCCGCCAGTCTATCGGAATCCGTGGCGTTCATGCCGAAATCGTAGCACCAAAACGCGCTGAGTGGAACCCGAGGCAGAACGAATCGGACCAAGAACCAAGAGTCAAACTTTATTACCCTGTGTGTCACGGTACGAAGAAGAGCGAATCCCTTACAAGCCCCCTCATCACAGCGTGCTGGAACGAAAGTTTTGAAGGGTACGACGGCGAACTCCGCACGATAGAACCTGCAGAACGGCGCAGCGTAGCAATGACCGGGACCGTCAGCGGCCCCGTGCCAGAGCCCGTTGAGGTCCAGTTCGCGGATCCTTTGCGGCTCCCCGCGGGTAATCCCTGCGTTGAGCGATGTTAGGCGTTTAGGTCCGAGTGCCGGGCGATTCGTTAGCTCGTCGACCTTCGTGGGGCGAAGGCGGGTCTGGCAGAGAGAACGGGCTCCCTTGCGCCAGCCCGGCAAATATACAATACTGTGATACAGAAATGAGATTCACGTGGGATCCGGCCAAGGCTAGGAGAAATCAAAAGCTTCACGGAGTCTCCTTCACCACCGCGGCGGAGATTTTCGATGACCCAAATCATGTGGTGGGCGATAACTACTACGTGGCAGAAACGGGCGAGCAGCGCTTCCAGATCATCGGCATGACCCGGAGCCTGATTCTATTTCTGGTTGTGTTTGTTGAACCCGGCGCGGATGTGATCCGCATTATTTCAGCGCGAAAGGCGGTTGACTATGAAGAAAGCATCTACAACGACCAATTCCGTTAGGAAACTGAAGATCAGCGAAGCGACGAAAAAGGCATACCGGAAACGGGACCGCGCGCTGGACAAAGAGGAAGAGGCTCCGCAATTGCCCCCAAGCTACTGGGCTGGCGCGTCCATTGGCAAGTACTACCGCCCCCTGAAGACGCAGATCTCGCTTCGCATTGATAACGAAGTGCTGGATTGGCTGAAGTCGAAGGGCGAAGGGCATTTGAGCCGGATCAACGAGATCCTGCGCGAACGGATGGCCAGGGAGCGCTGATTTCGTTCTTCCCGGGCGCAAGGATTTCGTAGGAGCCGAGTTTTTCGCCGGAAGAGTACGCCATTTGATTTAGGTTAGCCGATCAGGAAGCGGATAGGCCACGATCAACGGCTTAGTGTACGAAACCTGAACCCCATCGTCTGCCTCGCGCAGGAAGCGGCCGTTGCAGTTCTCTAATTCTGTCAACCTACACACACACACACCCGCATCGCAAGAAAATGAGAACATGGCAAGGAACCCATTGGGATATAAACTTCACCTCACCCGCCGCCAGATCCTGGCTTCCATTCCCGTTCTCTCCTCCGGAACCCTGCTTGCCCCGCTGCAAGGACAACGTCGCAACGCGGCCGCACCGGCCATCGTCCGCGGCCGCCTGCTCGATGCCGAAGGCAAGCCCATAGCCGCGAAGCTCCGCGTCACGGAAACGAGCGCCAACCAGCGGTTTCTTCCCGAAAACGCCATTGCCTCCATGCCCAACCGCGAGTTCTTTTACGCGCGCGGCCAGTACGAAATCGCTGTCCCGCCGGGCCGCTATCGGATCGAAGGCGTGCGCGGCATCTGCCACCATGTAGCGGAAGAATATGTAGAGGTGGGCGCCGGAATGCGCTATGAAATCGACCTGCGCATCCAGCCCTTGAAAGACACCAAGGCCGGCGGCTGGTATTCCGGAAACACCCACACGCACTATCATCTTGCTCTGGATGAAGATCCGGACGACCGCCTGCGCATCGTTCCGCCCGCCGAGGATCTTGATGTCAGCGTGCTCAGCTACCTGATCCGCAACGAGTCGCCCTACATCTCAAACCGCTATCCTGTCGGCCGGATGCCGAAATTCTCGCAGAACGGCACAATCATGGACATGGGTGAGGAGGCGCGCAATAACCACCGCTTCGGCGATTTCGGCTATGGCCATGTGCTCTTCCTCAACATTCCGCGGGCCGTGGAACCGGTCTCGACGGGTCTGCTGAGCAAGGACGGCAAAGCGCCTGACTACCCCACCCTCTCCACCCTTTGCGCTCAGACCAAACAGATGGGCGGCACCACCGTCTGGTGCCATAACGGCAGCGGCATTGAAGTGCCCGTGGCCGCTGCGCTGGGCTTGGTGGATGCCTACAACATCGCCGACGGCCTTGCCGCCGAATACGCCCGCTATTACCAATTGCTGAATTGCGGCCTGAAGATCGCCGCCTCTACCGGGACTGACTGGTGGATCTACGACCACAACCGCGTGTTCGTCCAAGTGGAAGGTGCATTCAGCTACGATACGTGGATCGCCGGTCTGCGCGCCGGACGCACTTTCATCAGCAACGGCCCGTTGCTTGAGCTCACCGTTGACGGCCAGGGGCCGGGCTCCACCGTCATTCCGAAGGGACGCATCAAGGTTGCCGCCACCGCCGTGTCCCGTCTGCCGTTCGAGCGGGTCGAGATCATTCAGGACGGCCGCGTCGTTGCCGATCAGCCCGCGGTCCAAGGCCGCGAGGTCCGCCTGGAGCGCGAACTCGAAGTGGAAGAGGGCGGCTGGATTGCGGCCCGCGTGACCGGCACGGCCAAGACGTACGCCGGCTATCCGGTGTTTGCCCACACCAGCCCGGTCTACCTTCGTTTGGATGGGACGCCTTACCGCAGGGCGGAATCCATCGGCGCCGGTATCGACGAAATCGATCGTTCCATCCGGGTAGTTCGCCGGAGTTACCGCTTTGATAACGACGCGCAGCGGGCGCTTGCCGTTGGCAAGTTCAGCGAAGGCCGCACGGCGTTCCTACGCCTGCTGTAACAGCGGATTCACGCCTGTTGCATGCCGCCTTGGGTAGTCTTCGCCAGTTTCTTCGGGTTGAGGGCTTCGCGAAGTAATTCCAGGGACGGAACCATAACCAGGCGGTGCCCCAGCACGATGAGCCCTTGACGCGCGAGCGCGTTGAGCGTTGTCGAAGTGGTTTCGCGCGTGGCGCCAACCAGGCTGGCGAGCTCGTTCTGTGAAATATGGATCATGCTGCCCGATGGGTCGGACCCGGGATTGATTCGCGCCAGTTCGTCCAGGTAGTAAAGAATGCGCTCCCTGACATCGCTCAGGCACAAATGCTCAATTTTCCGTTCGAGCTCATCCTTCTTGGCCAGGAAATGCTGCATCAGCAGCCGCCAGACTTCGGGACGCCGTTCGCAAAATCGCTGGAAAATGTCGGTAGGTATTGCGTAGGCGATACCGCTCTCCAGCACTTTGGCGGAGACTGAAAACGCGCCTTCACCCAGCAGAGCCTGTTCGCCGAATAATTCACCGGGAGCCACCACGCCAAGCAATATCTCTTTGCCTGAGTCTGTCGTCTTTTCGATCTTCACCAGACCGGAATCCAGGAAGTAAACGTTGTTGGCAGGGGTACCGCTAGTGAATACGGGCGCCGCGCGCCGGGACAGGATGAGCTTTTGAACCCCATCGCGGCCGGCGAGTTCTTCGTGTAGGGCGCTGGATAGTGCAGTCAGTCGCAATATGATCTCAATGAATCACTCTTTACCGGCGGCACTTGCGGGCCAGTTCCGCGGCGACCTCAAATTCTTTACGCAATAACGGATTTGTTAGATTTTGGCGGAAAAAACGCAATTTGTCAATATACGCATCCAACGCCTGACCTATTGCCATCGTGTTCGTGGCCAGGATGTCTTCCCAAATCTCGATGGAACTTTGTGCCAGACGGGTGGTATCGGAAAGGCCCGGGCCGGATACGCGAAGTTGATCGTCTCCCGCTAATTTTGCGGCAAGCGTTGCTGCAAGCGCGCTGGAGGCCAATTGCGGCAGGTGCGAGGTGAGCGCCACCGTCCGGTCGTGTTCTTCCGGCGTAAGCACAATAGGCACCGCACCGATCTTTTCCAGCCAGAAAACTAGGTGCAGTGCCGGGGGGGTTTCTAAGTCAAATTTGTTACTGGGAGTAAGTACGTATGGGCGGCCCTGAAACAGATCGGCATCGGCAACCGCTACCCCGCGGGACGTCTTTCCCGCCATAGGATGGCCTCCCAGGAACTGGCAACGCGTCAGGCGCTTAGCAGCGAATGTTACTATCTCGCTCTTAGTACTACCAGCGTCGGTTACCAGGCATTCGGGACGGACGATGTCGGCGATGGCGTCGATCGTCTTCAAGATCGGCCGTATCGGCTGGGCCAGGTAGAACAAGTCGGCCACGGCGCAAGCTTGTTCCAAGGAGGCGCCTGCATGAATCACACCAGCCTTCAGTGCCTCCTCAATAGTAGCCGGAGAACTGACGCCCAGAATCTTTCCCCGGAACCCGGCCTTCTGAAGTGCTAATGCAAACGATCCACCAATCAGTCCGACTCCGGCGATGGCTACAGTCTGCATAGGACGGCGGTCCCCCTGGACCGCGCCGGACGCCCTCGCCCGGCCTGCCTGGCTTGGTCACCCATCACTAAAGCGTTCGTCCCACAGCCGAGGCGATGATGCGGGATTGCCGCATCAGTTCCGAAAACTGCTCAGGCCGCAAAGTCTGTGCGCCGTCGCTCAAGGCATGATCGGGATCGTGATGAACCTCGATCAACAATCCGTCGGCTCCGGCGGCGACCGAAGCGCGAGCCATTGGCAGCACCAGATCGCGCCGTCCCGTGCCATGCGAAGGGTCGGCCACAATGGGCAGGTGGGACAGCTTCTTCA
>JANXXV010000629.1 GCA_025350445.1 Bryobacteraceae bacterium
TCTGTCCGATAGGAACCCGCTTCTTGCGCTGCTCCTTGGCCTTCAGATTGAGCTCTTCCAATTCCGCGTAGGGAAGGCTTAGGCGGTCTTGTAGTTGGTTATCCATTCGTCTCCTTGATCTAGCCGTAGCCAAAATCCCGACTGTCGGAGAACGGCTTCCGGAATCCTGCGCCGGTTGTTCCCGTAGCGTGATCGTTGACTAATCTCTGATTATGAACGATACAACACTAGTTTCTGAAGCTCCGGCATCACTTTTCTCTATCGATAGTTTTTATGGAGCCCCTTGCCGGAATTGATAGCAGTGCCGGTCGAGCAACGCATCCCGTTGACGATACGATGACTTATGCGCTTCCTGATAGCTGCGGAGCCCGGCCGCAAGATCCCGGCTCGCCCTGTCGGAAAGGCCTGCGGGGGCACGAAATCTTGGCCGTGAGGCAGACGCCCCCCGTCTGCCATAGGCCTTAAGTTATTCTTTCCGCGGCTCGTCGCGGACCGCTCCCTGAGACGGTCACGGCTCTGTAGCTGAATGATCCTACTGAGCCGCTCGTCGTTAGGAAGCGGTTTCCGGAATCGACTTAACACATGCCGGACCCGAATCCGGCACTTAACTTGACGCCGATGCCCTCCTCTGCGCGCAACTCCTGTAAGGAACCGGTATTCGGAACCGCACCGCGCTCACCAACGTGGTATGTATCATCGGCGAAGTGGGATTCCGCAGTATTGTTAGCAGGCACTCCGGGCACGTTCCGTGTGCTGGATCCGGCAAATGCCCATGCTCCGCCCGGCTTGGCCGGAAGAGGCGTGGGGAACATCGTCCTCCCGATTGAGCGGCAGGCCGCCAACACTGTCACAAGCGTGATGCAGTGACCTTGGTTCAGTAACCGTCGTTCCGCAAAGTAGCGCGCCAGGTCCGCCGCGAGTTATTTTTCCGGGTTCATCCCGTGAGGGCTTCGTCCTGTGGTCGAATTCCGTGGCGAAGCTAATCGCTAACCGAGGCCCTAGAGAATTGCAGCCTGACTCAATAATCCTGTTAAGTCCGTAGTGCCGTTTTAGGCCGCAACTGCGGGTATGAAGATGATAGCCGCTGTACTATTGAACTTCTTGGGACTCAAACGCATAGTTGTATGGGATTGGTAAATCCAAAGTACTACGAAGCTTTGAGCGGGCGCACTGCCTCTTCGGGGGGGCCTACCCGCCTTGCACCGGAAGGTTTCAATTCGAACAAGAGAGGTGAGGTCATGGATATCGCTAACCGCAGAAGTGAGGCCCGGTTCCGAACGGACGGCACAGCCGATGTGCGGATCGTGCGGCATGGCCGCGGCGAAGATATTGAAGCCAGGGTTTGCGACATATCCAAATCCGGTCTTCGAATTCAAATAAACCGCCTGGTACTCGACGGCGCCGAAGTAACGGTCACGTTGAACGAACTTCTCCTATCCGCTGAGGCGCGGCATTGCAGCAAGATCGGTTCCGATTTGTATGAAGTGGGTCTGAAGATCATTGATGTGCGGGCAAAGTCCAAATTTAACTTGTGGCGTTCCGGGGCGCTGGGACTCGGCCATATGCCTCACGTTGCCTCTGCTAGCGCATTCCGCGCGAGAACAGCAGCCAATCCCGATAAGCGCGGCTTTGAGGCAGCTTAGGGGAATCCCGCACAATCTTCTCAAAAGCGAACCGGAGCACCAACCATAACGTCACCATAAGGGGAGGCGGCCGGCGCGTCACTACCAGTGACCAGTTCGCGGTATCCGATTCATTGCATTCGCGAAAGGTTTCGCGCGGTTTCTCCCGCCTGCTCCCGCTGGAGCAGCGAAGAGTCGAGACGCACCGTCCCCTATTGAATGCTGACTTGAACCGGATTCGCCGGGGCGCCTTCAACCATGAGCTGGACGCTAACGTAACCCGCGCCGGAGAGCTTCGCCGGAAGCAGAACGTTGACCTGATCCAGCCCGGTGTAGTTGCCAGCCGGTCCGGCGTAGGTCACCGTCGCGGGCACGCCGTTGATCGTGACAGACGTCAACGAAGTCCCCGCTGGTGCAATTCCAGTCCCGAATAGGAGCAGGTACGTGCTGGAACCGCCGCCGATCGAAATCGGGTTCGGAACGATGGCCCCGGAGCTGTTCGTTGTATAAACCGGCTGCATCGTCTGCCCCCCATTCCCGGCCACCTGAAGCACCTGGGCCGCGGCCAGTCCCGTGCCGTTCAGCATCAAAAGCGCCGGCGCAACAGTTGCGATCTCGATGCCATTCGCGGTCTGAGCAGCGGCGCCGTTCGTGATGACCACCCGGGCCGTGCCGGGGGCAACCGTCGGCGGCACCAGGAAAGTAATCTGATTAGGCGATACCAATAGAAGCGGCGCCGGAACGGTCACGCCTGCCCCGTCCATGATCGACACCGAAGTGCCGCCGGCCGACGCGGGGAACGGCGCGGCGGATGTGCTGGTACTGCTTGCCGGATTTTGCCCGTTGGCCGTGGCAATCGAACCTGGCGAGATGGCAAAGGCGCCCGGATTGGATGTGGAGAGGACGAGGGGCACATCCACTGCCGGAGTCGAACCGGCGGTGGGCGCCAGACAGACGCCGTGAAGCACTTCACCGGCGATGGCGGTCCGTAGGATCGTAAATTGTCCCTTTGCGCCAGCGGCCGGGTCGGTGTTGGCCGGCACGTCGGTGATCGAAACCAGTTGGTTCGGGTCGGCGCCCTGGTCTCCATTGGCGCTTATGGTCTACGTGACACCCCAGATGGTCACCGTGCCGTCGCTATTCAGTTTGCCGGCGATGTTGCGAAGACCGTCCGCGGCAGGGTTCAGAGCAGCCGGGTAGTTGGCGACGGTATACGGCTTACCGAGATTGAGGCCGTTTTGCAGCACGTACGCAAGCGTCCAGACGCCATTATTGAGTACCCATTTCTGCAGCCCCGCCTGTGTGCTCGTAGCCGCGTTCGCCGGCACACCGTCGCCTTCATCGGCCACCTACAGCGTGGTCGCGTTAGCGAAGAAAATCCCGAAAGGATTGGCGACCGGGTGCGGCCCGCCGGCTAGAGTGTTGGGAAAGCCCTTCAGAATCGTGATCGCCCGTCATTGGAGTTGCCGGACATATAGTAAATTCCGTTGGCCAAAATCGCCGCGCGCCCGTTGTTGCCGCTGTAGGAGTTTGTGGGCGTCACCTGTATCGCACCGTTCGCCCCCACCTGGACGACGGCGCGATAGTAACTACCGCCGGCCGGGTTCGTTCAATCCTAAGCTCCGGGAGTATTCGAGTTCGATACATCCACTGTGTTGGTAGAAGCTACGTAACCCATGGAAGGTGACAGCGGCTCCATCGGTCGAGACGTTCAAAGCCAGTTCGGACTTGGAACTGAAGCTCGTCGTGACCATCGTCGTGGGGATCGGAAGGGTGTTCAAAAGCGTTCCGGAAGGCGTGAGCTGATCGAGAAAGATCGGAGACGTCACGCCGAAACTGCCGTCGATCCGATTATTGTTAAAGACATTGTTGGAGCTGGTGTTGGAGGCGTAGTCACCACCGTCGGTCGCAATCACGGTGCCGCACTTTGCCGTTGACGGGCAAACCGGCGGCAACGGTTGACCGGCCGCAAAGGTTGAGGCGCTTCCGGTGTAGACGCTTCGGCTCACCACGATGTTGCCCGCTGTGAAGCCCTTAGAGGACTGCGCCACGACCGGCGCGCCAGCGAAAAGAGCGCAAAGCGCCCAGGATACCTGCTTCATATGTTTATGCACTAAGAGGGGAGTCTATCGCGGCACTGTGACAGTAAGATCTCAATTGTGTGAAGATATCCGCAGTGCTTGTTCCATGAGTCGAACAAGCCCCCGGCCACCGGACTTTGGCGTGCCCATGCCGTCGCGAAACTCTGTCGGCTCCCGCGCCGCGCCTTGCTAGAATAACTGCTTAGAACCCAAACCCGGCGCCTCGAATCCCGTCCATTCGCCGGCCCCCGCTGACCACAAATAAAGATTCAGGAGAAACGGTGAAATCCAAAGTCCAATGCAGCCCACGCGTCCGGACGAGACGAAGAGTTAGTCCGCTACATCAACCTGAAACTCGCCGCCCTCGGGCAACCCACCAGCGAGTATACGGCCGACCCCTACTTCCTGGAAATCGCCGGCCCGCTGCTCCGCAACTACTATCAGAAAGATCAACTCCTCGGCGACCGTCTCTGTCCCGCCGATTCCCGCATCCAGGCGTTCCTCGACGACTATCTCGCCGATGCCATTACACCCGGCGCCAAAGTGGCACGCCTGCCATCCAGCACCTTCGCCCTGGACCGTTCCGGCCTGGCCCGCGTCATGTCCCTGCCGCCTGATGCCGACCATCTCTCGTCGCCCTACGTACAGTCCTACCGCCTGCCGCAGGGTATCCTGCACAATCCGAAAAGCGATCGCCGGACAACCAAGGGCATCTTTCACATCGTGGAAGGCGGCCTGCCCATTCCGGCCGACAAGATCGGCGTGCCCAAGCAGACTTTCGCCGCGCTTCTGGCCGCGGCCCTGCGACCTCCGGAAAGCGTACTGGCGCTGCCGTTCACCGCCACGCAGCAAAATCAGGTGCGCCTGTTTGTCACTCTGCTGCTGCGTCCGCTGGTGTGCCCGGCCACCGGGTCCGCCCCCGCAAAGACGATGGAGACGCGATTCTTCGCCCCGGCCAGTCTGGTCAGCAATCTCGATTTCGTGGAAGGCATTTTCGGCAACGGGGGCGATCCCTATCTGCCCGAAAACAATGCCGCCCTCGACGCCATGCACTGGACCGGCCACACCGGCTGCGTCATCCTGGCGCCGCATCTAATCGGGTCGAGTACATCGGCTGCCACCGGGTCAGCGCCGCCTAGATAGTCGGTCCCTTTGAAGAGATAAGACGTGCAGAAGCCGACTTCATGGTTGCCTTGGCTGGCGGTATAGCGGGCTAAATCGTACTTGCTGAAACTGGCTGACGCTGTGTCGCTGGTGAAGGGAAGGGTGATTCCAAACGTGACGTCGGTGATGGTTCGGGTGAGACTGATCTGGCCGAACTTCACCGCGCCCGCGGATCGAACCGCGGCGGTGCCGGCATCGCACGCGCCGCCGCCGCTGGCAATGGCCATGGATACATAGTTACTTGTCACGTTATTCACGCCGTCGCCTGTCTTTACTACTACCGGGACATGGCAGGCATCGGCGGCATCGTCCGGCACGGTGAAGACGATCTGATCGATACCGGAACAGCAGCCGGATCTTCCTTTGTAAATGACGTTCGCCTGCTTGTTGCCCACCCAAACCTGGGCGTCGACGTCGAGCGGTCCGGGAAAGACACCGGTCGCATCGTTACCCGCGATTGGACCGAGGCCTACGGCCCATAAAATCATCGCTTGGCCCGGCTTTGCCGAATTGATCACGGTGTTGACGGGCCTGTCGGTTTCCGTGTTCACGTTCTGCAACACACCCGGTCCGCTGCCCTTTTGATTGATTGAGAAGATGCCCACTGCCGACTTCACTACCTTGATGGTGGCGGGCGCGCTGGTCTGATTGTTGTAAGTGACAGTCAACGTGCCGGTGCCGGTGGGCGTGCTGGACGGAAGAATGCCGCAGATCTGCGAGGCTAGTGTGTAGACCATCGGCACATTCAGAGTGACGCCGTTCACGGTCACCTTCATGGATGTCCCGGCGAGTTCGTTGAGAAGCGGAAACGCGCTCACCTGCGAAAGAGCCGCTGGTCCCAGGCCGGAGCCGAAAACCAGGAACATGGAACCTTGCGCGATTCCGGAGTTTGGCAGACCGGTGAGTGAGTAACTGGCGGCATTCAGAATGCCGCCAGAACCAATGACGGGCTGCGCTGCCGCTGCCCCTGCCAGCAAAGTGATTCCCAGCGCCAGATTGCAGAATATTCTCATCTGGCTATGATAAATCACCGCCGTTTGAACTACTGATAATTTACTGACTTACCGGTGGTCGAAGTTGCGGTAATGAATGCGTAATCGATTGACGGCGCAGTGAATCTCAACGGCGGCGCGCTGAGGCCTAGCGATAATAAGCCGATCGGAATGGAAATGCCGCCAATGTTGGTATCGCCCGCTACGACAGAGAGCAGAACGAACGGTGCGACATTAAACGTTCCGGCGCTGTACGGCGCCGTGCAGATGAATTCAGTAAAGAGAGCGGTGCTCGTGAGAATTCCACCAACGGAAAATCCAGTGATGGTGACGAATCCGGAGTAGGGGTTCGAGGTATCCCAGTTAACCGTGACGCCCTGAGAACGGACGACATTGGTGATGGCGTTCATGTTCGTCCAGTTGAGTGCAGGCGGCATGGTGATTTGAGCACCGGAAATCGGGCCGACATCGGCGCCGCCGGTGTTGGTGAAGCTGAACAAGCCGCCAGA
>JANXXV010000658.1 GCA_025350445.1 Bryobacteraceae bacterium
GAGGTCGTTACGAAGAGGCCCTTGGTGGCCTTGTGGCGGTCTAGACTACCGAAGAAGTCGCGGACCGCCCCAGGTCCTATATTGTTACCGGCCGCATAGCGCTTGGCTTGCACGTAAACACGGTCCAGTCCGAGGGCATCCTGATCAACGACGCCGTCAACGCCGTCATCTCCAGACCGCCCGAGAGTGCGGCGGGCATTGTCTGTTGATCCTCCATACCCCATGCTGAGAAGGAGGGCCACGATTAAGCGTTCAAAAAATCTGGCGGCGCGGTGCGGACGCGGTCCAATAAGTCGTACATGAGTGCCGTTTCGATCTGGGTATAAGCCATCCGCATTGTTTCATCGGGCGTTTGATCTTGATCGTCTTGTGCTGGAATAGCTGCATTGCCGTCAGCTTCGGGCGTTGCGCCGTATGGTTTCCAGAATTCTCGGAACTCCTCAAACTGCATGAGAAACTTCTTATCGATCTTTTGAGGCGAGGACTGGAAGACGGTCTCCCCTCGCGTTGTAATTCGGAAGTACCCGCGTCGCGTTATTTCCACAAGTTGCGCCTTGTTCAAATAAGACTTCGCCCAATTCACCCGGTTGCTAAATACTGTTTGCTTGCCGGAAGGCAACAATTCACTGCGCTCTTGCGGAGTAAGGCCAAGCTGATCGGCCAACTTTTCCACAACTGCACCGATGCGCACCTCGCCTTTGGAACAGGCCACAAGAACAGGCAGCATCAGCGATTGATAGTCTGGAATGGACATTTGGCCATTTGGTCTCTATTATGCACCGGAGAAGAAAAACGGCAACGGCCAACCAAAGAGTAGCTGCTGGCTCCGTGCTCTTGGCCTTGCCGGTCGGCGGCTCAAACCCATACGCGTTTCCCGCTAATGGCGAGGATCAGGTTTAGAGGCACTTTGATGTGCAACGCGCTACCTGTAGACGTGACTCCCGCCGGTTGGCACAAAGTCCCAATATAGGAAGTTCCTGTCTTCGCCAGCAAACTAGCGCATCGGGCACCGAGGCTCAACGGGCAAGGCTTCGGGTCTTAAGTCAGCGCACATGTGGCCCGAGATCTCGCTGTCCTGGGGTGTCATTCCTGTCTCGGGTGGGCTGGCAATACATCACAAACACCTCCCCTTGCAACCGGCTCGTATCCTGAAGACATCGGCGGCGAAATTCACCGGCGGGGCGTGGGATCCCGCGCTCGTCGAACGCGTGAGCAAGAATAGTCAATTTTCAATGTCATAGCCCCAAGAGGGGCCTCAAGCGCTCGCGGACCTCGGCTACCACACCGGCGGGAGCCTTGGACTCAAATGCCGCCTTGCGGGCTTGCCAGTCCAGGTTCTTGATGTGATCGGCGAGCACAACGCCAGTGATACTTTGCCCTGCTGGGATTGCCACCTCGAACGGATAACCCTTCTTCTGACTGGTTATGGGACAGGCCAACGCAAGCCGTGCTTTGGCGTTGTATTCGCGCGGTGACAGGATCAGCGCGGGGCGGCGACCACCCTGCTCGTGGCCGGCCTGGGGATCGAACGTGAGCCAAACCAAATCACCCGCGTCGGGAACGTACGCCCTGCCTACCATTGTTCATGTCCCGTGGGTTTTCCCCAGTCCGTCTCACCATGCCGGTTATGCGGTGTAATTTTGCTCACGAGTTCGTGGAGCGAGTAGGTTGACTGCGCCGGCCGTACGATGATCGTGCCATCCTTGACAGACATTTCTACGGTGTCACCTTCGCCGATCCGGGCTTCAGAGGCGATGGCCTTTGGCAACCTCAGACCGAGACTGTTCCCCCAGCGGGCAATTTGAGTTGATGTTCGCATGTATCTACAATGAGTATACAGCTTTCGGTCCGCCCGTGGGCCTGAGGCGAATCCTTTTTGAGGCCGGGCCGCATGGAGCGCGATGGGATAGAGAACGACTAGTCGCACAGTGTAGACCGGTCAAGTACTGACGGGCTCGAAGTCCCAATATAGGAGGTTCTGGTCTTCGCCAGCAAACTAGCGATTCGGGCACCGAGGCTCAACGGGCAACGCTTCGAGTTCTAAGTTAGCGCTCATTTGGCCCGAATCCCCTTGCCACCGGCTCGTATCCTCTCAAGACATCGGCGGCGAAAGTCTTCGGCCGCGCTTGGGAGCCCGCGGTCGTCGAACGCGGGAGCAAGAATATTCAATTTTCAAAGATCACGCGGCTACAATCCGAACGTGCCGAAGAACCGCTGGGCGATTCCGAAATCGAACTTCACTTTCTGAGCCAGAGTAGCCTTTGGTTATTTTCGGCTGAAAATGCTAGTGATGGTCTACGCGTGGCGCGATCTCTTTGGCGCGCAACTCGCGGATCAACTGCGTCAACCGCACTACTACCGCTTCGACAAACCGGCGGCCTTTTTCGGCGGTCGCCTTCGTTGGGTCGCCCAAGGTTCCGGTCTTTGAATAGCGGCTGAAGAACTCCTGAAAGAACACCGGCGAGGGCGATTGTAAGTCCCAGTAGAAGTACTCCGAGCGTTCCACCGGGATGTCGCGCGAGGCGTGTTCCATCTGGACGAGATTACCGCAGAGGTATAGGAGCACGGAGGTTTCCAGTTCGCAGCCGTGCGCCATGCCGCCCGGATATTCCGACTTGCGGAGCTCAGTGAACAGCGCGTTCGGGATCAGGTTCCACCAAGGAACCATGGCGCAGACCGCGCTGCTGTGGTTGGTGATGTTGCGCGCCGCGATGTCGAGGAACGGCACGTTGCTGCCGTGCCCGTTCACCAGCAGGATCTTCCTGAAACCGTGATGGGCCAGACTCTTGCCGATATCACTTACGTAGTTGATGAACGTATCGCCCTGCACGGCGATGGTGCCGGGGAAATCGAGGTGGTGTTCATTGAAGGCGTAGTAGACCGATGGGAGAAGCACGGCTTCTTCCGGCATTCCGGCGACCGCGAGCCGGGACATTTCGGTGGCGGTAATCACGTCCGTCACCAGTGGCAGGTGCGGGCCGTGCTGCTCGATGGTGCCCACAGGCAGCACGGCGACGCGATTCTGGGCCACGGCTTCGCGAATTTCGGGCTAGGTGAATTCTTCGTATCTGTACTTGGTGGCCATGTTGATTACACCCGGAAGCGAGCGATTGCCTCCTCGTCCAGTTCGATGCCGAGGCCCGGCTCTTGAGGAATGTCGAGGTAGCCATCCTTGGCGCGGAGTTTCTGTTTGGTTATCGATTCGCGGAGGTTGGTTTCCTCCTCGGCGACGAATTCGCAGATCAGTGCGTTCGGAATGGAATTGAGCCAGTGCAATGCCGCGGTGACGTTGATGTAAGTTGTGAAGCCGTGATTGGCCACCGGCAAGCCGCGGTCCCAGGCGAGTGACGCAATCTTCATGGCTTCGGTGAAGCCGCCACAGCGGGTGAGGTCCACCTGTACTACGTCCACGCGGCCTTTGTCCATCAGTTCGAGGTATGAGGCGCGGTTACTCTCTTGTTCGCCCGCCGCGATGCGGACGGAGGTGGCTTCGGACAGCTTGCGGTACCCTTCGTAGTCGTCGGGACGCAGCGGTTCTTCAAGCCAGAAGATGTTGTGTTCGGAGAACGCGATGGCTCGTTGCAGGGCGGTCTTCGCATCCCACACCAGGCCCGCGTCGATTAACAGATCCGGTCCTTCGCCCAGGCCTTTGCGGGCTTCGCGGACCAGGGCAACGTCGGTCTTCGCATCCTTGCCCATGGGATCCCAGCCGAACTTCACGGCGGTGAAACCCTGATCGGCAAAGCGGCGGGCAAGGTTGCCGGTCTCCTCCGGAGTGGTGCCGAAGAGCGAGCTGGCGTAGCAGCGGATCTTCTGGTGGAAGCCGCCGCCGAGCAGTTTCCAAACCGGGAGGCCGAGCGCTTTTCCTTTGATGTCCCATAAGGCCATGTCGATGCCGCTCATGGCGTGAATCGCAACGCCGCGGCGGCCCGCGTAGATATTGCCGCGGTACATCTTGTGCCAGATCTTTTCCGTCTCGAAGGGGTCCTCGCCGACGACCAGGCTGCCGAGTCCGGCGGTAATGGTGTGCGAGTACGGGCCGTCAATGATGCCCTTGGCGCCCAGCGGACTGGAATCCACTTCGCCGATTCCGGTGATGCCGGCATCCGTGTGGACCCTGACGATGAGTGCGTCCTGCCCGCTATCGCACTGGAACTTGACTTCGGGCTGGCGCAGATAGATTGTTTCGACGCGTGTGATCTTCATGAGTTTTCTATTTTATATGCCTGTCGGCGAAGGCCAGATATTGGTCCCAATCGTAGGCGGTAACGTCGTGTTTGCCGGCGCGGATGTGATAGGCGATGGTATTCATGATCGGTTGATGGAGGCCGGGCATTTCATCGGTGCCGAGTCCTTTCTTGCCGAAGAGAGCGTACGCCGGGTCGGCGGCGCGGGCACCGAGGAACTCGCCGCGCGGGTCCGACCATTGGTCGCCTTCGGCGCTGGCGATGTAGACGGGGCGCGGCGCGATCAAAGCGATGAGCATGTGCGAATCGAAGGGCATGGCCGCTTCGTGGCCGTTGTACTGTTTGTAGTTTTCGCAAAACCAGTGCGGGAATGAGGTGTTGATGCGGGTTACGGTTTCGCCGAAGTTGCGATGGCTTAGCGCCGCGCCGCCTTCGCCGGATTCGTTCAGGATTACCATGGCGAATCTTTGGTCGTGCGCGCCGGCCCATGCCGCGGCTTTACCTAAGCGGGAATGGCCAATAACGGCGACTTTGTGAGCGTCGATGTCTTTGTCGGTTTCCAGGTAATCGAGGGCGCGGCTTAAACCCCAGGCCCAGGCTGCTACGGAGGCCCATTCATCGGGGGCC
>JANXXV010000700.1 GCA_025350445.1 Bryobacteraceae bacterium
CGCTTCACAACAACGGCCGGCACGATGAATCGCGGCGGGCGAGCCTCGCGCTAGAACATGTACTTCAAGGCGAATTGAATCTGCCGGTTCGGCACGGACGTGCTCGTAACCCGCCCAAAAGTGCCGGTCCCGAGCGTTCCACCAGGGTTTGAGAATTGCGGCGTATTGAATGAGTTGAAGAATTCCGAGCGGAACAAGAGCGAGTGCGATTCGAGACGCGGCATCTTGAAGGACTTCGAAGCCGAAAGATCCCAGGTGGCAATCCCAGGCCCTGCCAGCGGATTGCGCGGCGAATTGCCATACATAAAGATCGACCGCGAGAACGCGGCTGTGTTGAACCACTGGTTCAGCGTGCGATTCGAAACCGTAACACCCTGCCCCGGCACCAGATTGGGGCGCTCCCAAAGACCGTCGTTATTCTGGCTGTCACCGCTCTGTAATACGTTGAAGGGCAAACCTCTGGCGAACGTCAGGATTCCACCCGTTTGCCACCCTCCAAGGATTGTTCCGGGAACGCCTCTGAGTCCCTTCGTGAAAGGAATTTCGTAGAGATAGCCGATCGTCATCCGATGGCGCTGGTCGAGGATGCTGGTGGCCCGCTCCGCTTTACCCCGATTGCGCGGGTTCTGGCATTGGCACCCTCCAGCGTTGATGGTCTCTCCGGCATCGTCGATGAGATGGGACCACGTATAAGCGGAGGTCAAGCTTAAGCCTTTAGAGAAACGGTGCTCGAACCGGCTTTGCAGCGAATGATAAACCGTATTCGTGTCGGGTGAAATCATGCGAATGCGCGCGTATTGGGGGTACGGACGCCGCGCTTGAATGGGGCCGGGTCCTGGTTCGGGTTGGTTGAAGTTGTTGAGACTGGTGTCCACATGGGTTCCCTTGCTCCCCACCCAGCCGATCTCCAGCACATCGCTTGCGGTGAATTGGTGCGACAACTGGAAATTGAAATTCTGCATGTAAGCGTTGTGGCGTCTGCGATCCTGTGGGATAGAAGCGACGTTGAATATAGGATTCCCGGGGTACAACGAGGCAGGAACCGGGTTGTCGATCGTCGCCACTGGATTGATAGTGGGGTTCGTGACGGTGAGGCTTCCCGCCGCAGGCGGGTTTAGCTGAAGGATGTTCATGTTGTCGAACTGCGCCGCACTGTAGAAGATGCCATAGCCCCCGCGGGCTACAGTGTTCCGGGGCAAACGCCATGCGAAACCGAAACGCGGGCTGAAGTACAAATAATCGTTCTTGTAGATATCGGCCACTTTGCCCGGCTCCGGAAAGAGCACGGGATCCGGTCCGAGATCGAAGCGCAGCGTACGAGTGACGCCATTCACTTCGTGAGGTTGCCCATAAAAATCGTAGCGGAGGCCCAGGTTTAAAGTCAGCTTGGAGGTGGCTTTCCAGTCGTCCTGCACGTATACCCCGTAACGCCATTGCCGGATTTGGGACACCGGAACTCCTTCGGGCGTGAGCGTGGTGCGCGGATAACCCAGAATGAAATCCGCCGCGGAGTTGCCTGAAAGATCGCCGGTAAACGCCATGTTGCCGAACGGCCAGTTATTCGTGGTGGCGTCATCAAGCAGCCGGCGAATGTCCCCACCGAACTTGAGCGAGTGCGCGCCGCGAATCCAACTCAAGTTGTCCACAACCTGATAGGTGCGGCTGTTATCCAGGTTCGAGGCTGCCTGATCGTCGCCCAGACCCATGTAGCCGCTGATATTGAGCACCGGAAAGCCTTGCTCATCTTTCCGCAGGGGTCGCCCGCTGGGGCCGCCGACATTCAGTCCGTTAATGCCAAGCGAGGCAATGGTAAAGCTGGTGTTGGCGCGCGGGCTCAGTACCGATACGTTCGCCAGGTTGAAACCGAAGCGCACCTCGTTCAGCAAAGTCGAGGTGAATGTGTGCACGTATTGAGCAGAGAGGCTGCTGTTTGGAAACGTACCGTTGAAGTAGAAATTCGGGTTCAGTTCATAATTCGGAAAGTCCCGGCGGGATCGGATGTAGTGAACGAACACCTGGTCTTTCTGACTAAAGTATTGGTCTACTCTAACGACGCCTTGATCTGTCGCCAATTGACCTTGGGTCACGCCGGAATAGTTCACTACTCCGGATGTGTTGGGTAGGGGCATGTATTTGTTTACCAGCGCCACCGAAACCGGATTCAGACGGTTGGCGGGAATTACGTTCCCAGGGAATGGCGCCCCGCTTAGCGGATCGGCGATTAGGGCGGTGCTGGCCGAAAAGTTGCCAACTCTCTGGGCGGCAGTGAACACAATATTGCTGGCCGCGCTCTGTTGGGTGGACCGGATGCCCTCGTATCCCAGCAGGAAGAACGTCTTATCTTTGCGGATCGGGCCGGAGACGACGGTGCCGAACTGGTTGCGCCGCAAGATGTCTTTCGCGAACGGAGCCGGCCGGAAATAGCTGCGGGCGTCGAGCGCATTATTACGCAGAAATTCGTAGACGGCGCCGTGAAACTGGTTGGCGCCTGAACGGAGCTGCAGATTCACGTTGGCGCCGGCGTTGCCGCCATATTCGGCCGTGTAATTGCCGCTCTGCACCTTAAATTCCTGCAAAGCATCGAGAATCGGGTACAACGTCACGTAGTTGCTGCGGTTGTTCACCATCGTAATGCCATCAATGTTTACCTGCATCCACGAATCGCGGGCGCCGTTTGCGATGATGCGCGAACCGTTGGTGCTGGAGGTGAACTGCGAAGGTTCGGTCACCCGCACCCCCGGCGTGAGCACCGAGAGCTGAACGAAGCTGCGCCCGTTGAGCGGTAAATTGACGATGCGCTCCGTAGTCACCACTTCACCCAGCGTGGCATTCTCCGTCTGGAGCAGCGGGGCCACACTGGTGATCTCCACGGTCTGCTGCATCTCGCCGATCTGCATGGAGAAATCGATTCGAGCTTGCTGGTTGAGCTGAATTGTGACACTGTTCGTCCGCTCGGTCCGGAAGCCAGACGCCTGGGCCTCCACGGTGTATTGGCCCGGCACCAGGTAGCGCACTTCGTATTTCCCGTCCTGAGCGGACTTTACTGTGCGCGACAAACCGGTCGCCGGACTGCTAATGGTTATGGTAACGCCGGCAATCACCGCGCCACCTGGGTCGGTGACCGTTCCCAGGATTCCCGTATCCAAGGTTTGCGCAGCCAAAGGCAGAACCCACAGCAGCATGAGAAAGGCCTTTAAACATTCACGGGTGAAGTTGTCCTTCATGTCAAAACTCCTATTCGATTCAGCTCGGAACTGCTCAGCCAGGCATCACCATGATGCCGCCGACAGGATCATACTACATCCCCCTCGTCCCCACGAAAAGCGTAGGTTTGTTTTTCGGTTGGACCCGGACCGCGGTCACACCGTAATATGGCAAGCGTCATGGCGGTGCGCGGACGGAAACCGAGCGCCGGCGACATCGGACAGATTCACGGGCTCCTGACCGAACATCTTGA
>JANXXV010000714.1 GCA_025350445.1 Bryobacteraceae bacterium
GAACCCCGCGCCGGCGACAAGCTGCAGGATTCTGGAACTGGGCTGCGGCAACGGCGCGAACATACTGCCCATGGCGGCGGTTCTTGGAGGCAGCCAATTCGTTGGCGTCGACCTGGCGCGGAATCCAATCGTCAAGGCAACCGCGATGGCGCAGTCGTTAGGGCTTGAGAATATTCGCTTCGAACAAATGAACGTGATGGATCTGGACGCGGGCCTGGGAGAATTCGACTACATCCTGGCGCACGGTTTGTATTCGTGGGTGCCGGCCGCGGTGCGCCACAAAATCATGGCCGTCTGCCAGTCGCTGCTTTCCGCCAACGGCATCGCCTACATCAGCTACAACGTCTACCCCGGGTGCCATGTACGCAAGATGATGAGCGGCATGATGCAGTACCACGGACAGGGCGCGCGGGGACCGCGGGAACAGATTGCGAAAGCTCATGAAATACTATCGTTCCTTGCATCCGGCATGCCGGATTCCGTCATTTTGGCCGATGAGTTGAAGCAATATCGGGAACGGCACGATTACTCGATTCTGCACGACGATTTGTCAGAGGCGAACAATCCGGTCTATTTCCATGAGTTCGCCGCGCACGCCGCGGAACACGAACTACAATTTCTGGCCGAAGCCGACTTCTATGAGATGCAGCCTTACAACTTCCCGGTGGAAACCCGCGGGAAACTGGAAGCGTTCGCCGGCGGGGATACGGTTCGCTTCGAACAGTATCTCGACTTTCTTAAGAACCGCCGCTTCCGCAAGACCCTGCTTTGCCGGAAGGAAGTGCCTATCAACCGGACGCCGGCCGGCGATCCGATCCGCGAAATGTACATCACCTCAGTGGCGCGCCCGGTTTCGGGTAGCCCCGATATTCGATCGACTAAGGAAGAGGAGTTCCGCGGCACTAAAGGCGGGGCGTTGCGGACGGGCCATCCGGGTTTGAAAGCGGCTATGATGCGCCTGGGGCAGTCGTGGCCGGAGCCTATCGGCTTCAACGATCTGATGGAGGGAATCGCCGAGTCTCCGGCCGACCTCTCAGAGGAATCCAGGGGCACGGTTTGCGCGCTGCTGCTGCGTTGTTTCATGGCGGGCATGGTGGAATTGCACGCGCTGCCCGCGAGTTTCACCACCGTTGTGGGCGAACGGCCGCTGGCCTTCGATTATGCGCGGCAGCAGGCGCAAAACGGCGAGCATGCGGTTTGCAACCTGCGGCACACCACCATCGAGATGGACGCGGCCTCACTCCACTTGCTGGCGCTTCTGGATGGCAAACGCGATGTTGTGGCCATTCACAAACATCTACTGGAGCTTGGACTGACGGCCGGGAACGGCAGAGCCATCGAGTTGAGCGAGGTTCAGGAAAATATCAGGAAAGTCGCTCAGTCCGCGCTTCAGGTGGCGTAACCGCTTTCCGGCGGCGGAATAACAGAAAGACCGTGGCGGACGCGCAGAGCGCCATTGTTCCCGGTTCCGGGGCCTCAGCAAGATCCCAACCGATCACATCCATGGCCTGCGTGTCGAAAGCGGAAATGGATAAAACCTCGCCGGGGGCGGCCGTCGGATCCATGATTCCGATGCCGAGATTATCCTTCCAGTGGCTTGCCTGACTCCCATCGCCGTGGGTTACGCCGGTAGCGAATTGCGTGAGAAAGGTGTTTCCGCCATCAATCGAAAAGTATTTGGCGCGCGTGTCCGCCGACCAGTCCCTGGCGCCCGGGAGCGCCGCCACCGAACCGGCGGAAAATCGAAACAGGTCGAGCGTAGACACATAGATAAACTGATCGGCGGCAAAAAAGGTCCCTCCCGACCCGGGCGAGTTCGTGTCCAGGATGTCTACGCCGCTTTCAAACCCCAAAGCATGTCCGATTTCGTGGCTGGCGATCCCGACGAAATCGTACTGACCGGCCGTAATGCCGTCGGCGGGATTAAAATCGAAGGCGAAATTGCTGTTAAAGGAGATGCTGGCATCAACGCCAGGGGCGTTCCCCGCAAGCAGTCCCAGGGCTTTCTGATTTGCGGTGGTGACGCGGACGGTAGTGTTGTTGCTGCTGCCATTGTTGTCGAGATACGGAGTGAGACTGCCGGAACCGTTGGGATTGTCGCTGGTTCCATTAATATAGAGCGGAATGGACGAGACTGGCAGGGTTCCAATGGCGGTGAAATCGCTAACGGATTTTGCATCGCCAATCATGGCCGCCCGCACGCTGCTGTAGTTCAGGAAGGACGCGGTTTGGCTGGACTGCCCGAGAATGCCGGCGCCGAGCGTTGTAAAGTTTACGTTGATATTGACGGTCACAGCGTCGACCAGGAGACTGGCCCAACGATTGGCTGCCGTTTGAAAGCCGGCCAGCGCCTGTGGATCCATGCCAGGGCTGGGATTCAAATTGAAGATGAGGGTTGCGGAAGCGACCGGAGTCCAGCCCAGAGAAGCTACCAGCAGGAAGGCCAAAGAAGTGGGTTTGCGTACAAGTCTTCGCATAGGCAGCATGAAAAGAATAGCACGGAACTACCTACGGTCCTCTCAGGTATTTCGCTTAGATAAGTCTTAAACTCCTCTTAGCCTATTAGATATAGCAGGCCTATTGGAGAATGGAAGGCAGTTTCAAAGGGAGATCTGGAGAATATTGGTTGAAAACCAGGAGCAGGATTGGGAAGTCTGCGAAAGCAGGCTTCCCAACGAGAGACAGACTTTAGTTGGAGATGGAAACTTCCTCTGCCTGTAAGCCTTTGGG